>CAJXSU010000012.1 GCA_913061465.1 uncultured Flavobacterium sp. | reverse complement strand
CACTATCCTCTTCGTCGGCAGCGTCAGATGTGTATAAGAGACAGCCATCACTTCCTGCGAAATCATCAAACTTTTTGTTTGTAGTTTCAATGAGATGATTCTTAATAAAAGCAACACCTTCTCTAGCTCCTTGAGCTGGGCTTTTAATAACACACTCCCATTCTAAAACCGCCCAAACATCACAGCCATATTCTGTTAATTTTGAAAAAACTTGTTTAAAATCTACTTGACCATCTCCAGGAGAACGATATCTTCCTGCTCTGTTTTTCCAGTCATTATATCCTCCAAAAGTTCCTTTTTTACCACTAGAGTTAAATTCGGCATCTTTTACATGAAAAGCTTTAATAAATTGATGATAGTGATCTATATATTTTAAATAATCTAATTGCTGTAAGACAAAATGTGACGGATCATATAAAATATTTACTCTTTTGTGATTCCCTGTTGCTTCTAAAAACCTTTCAAAAGTATCTCCATCATGAATATCTTCAACTGGGTGTACTTCATAACAAACATCCACACCATTATCATCAAATGTATTTAAAATAGGTAACCATCTATCTGCCAATTCTTTAAACCCTGTCTCTACAAGTCCTTTAGGTTGCTGTGGCCAGGGATGAACCATAGGCCATAATAAAGACCCAGAAAAAGTAGCATGTGCTGTTAAACCCAAACGTTTACTTACAACAGCAGCTTTTTTCATTTGATCTATAGCCCATAAAGTTCTTTGTTTTGGTTTTCCTTGTAATTCTTTCGGAGCAAAAACATCAAACATTAAATCATGTGCTGAATGAACTGCAACTAATTGCCCTTGAATATGAGTTGATAATTCTGTAATTTCTAACCCATAAGAATTTATTTTACCTTTAAACTCGTCACAATAGGTTTGACTCTCAGCAGCGATATCTAAATCAATAATACTTTTATCTAATGTTGGTATTTGAACACCTATATAACCAAGACTACTTGCCCATTTACACAAACCTTCTAGGGAGTTAAAGGGTGCTTTATCATCCATGAATTGTGCTAGAAAAACAGCAGGTCCTTTGATTGTTTTCATTTTTTTTATTAAATAATTAAAAATTATAATTCTGGTCTACAGCCTCCCAAACATTTCCTTTTTTATGAGATAAAATGGCTGTTTCTATAAAACTCATACCTCTCACACCATCAGTAATAGTTGGAAACTCACCTTCATTAAAGGATTCATTACAAATTGCTCTTGCAACACCTTTGTAGATATTACCCATAGCGTCAAAAATTCCTTCTGGATGTCCAGGAGGTAATTTTGTTCCATCTAGAGATAGTTTACTATTATATTCATGTCCTGGTTTTAATACTTGTAACGGCTTACCCTCTTGCATTAAATATAAGTAATTTGGATTTTCTTGCTCCCATTTAAGCCCTGCCCTATCGCCGTATACCTTTACTACGAAACTATTCTCCTCACCTGTAGCAATCTGACTTGCACAAATAACTCCTTTAACATTTTTTGAGCATCGCAATAGAATAGTGCCATCTACATCCATTTGATTGTCATCATAAACATGGTTTAAGTCAGCTAATATATTTTCAATTTTAACTCCTGAAACATACTCTAACATATCAAATGCATGAGTTCCAATATCTCCAATACAACAACTTACTCCTGATTTTTCAGGATTTAATCTCCAAGTTGTTTTTCGTTTTTCCACATCATGTATTATGGGATTAATCCAACCTTGATAATACTGAGCATCAATTTTTTGAACCTTTCCTATAACACCAGTACGAATCATTTCGCGCATTTGACGAACCATTGGGTAACCGGTATATGTATAAGTAACAGCAAAAACTGTTTTCTTTTCCTGAAGAATAGTATAAAGTTCTTTTGCCTCTTGGTAAGTAGTTGTTAATGGTTTTTCGCAAATAATATGAAAACCGTTTTCCAAAAGTTTTTTTGCCATCGGAAAGTGTAAGAAATTGGGGGTTAATATTGAAACCACTTGCATTCTTTGCTCCTTTGGTAATTGAAGTTCTGCTTCTATTAAAGAATTAAAATCTTTATAAATTCTATTCGTTGGCAATCCTATACTCGTGGCAAATTCAATATTATCGTCCCAATTAGGATTAAAAACCCCTCCAACAATTTGATATCTATCAAACATTGAGGATGCTATTCTGTGTAAAACTCCAATCAATGAATTACCACCACCACCTAAAATTCCTAATCTTATTTTAGAATTACTCATGTATCACTATCCTTTATATTCTATTTTTTCGTCTTTAAATAATAGTGCAAAAATCACCGTTACTACCACTGCAAATACTGCTGGAAATATCCATATTTCTTGCCAACCGTGTGTGCCATCTGCTAGTAAATTCTTATCTACAACTTGTCCTGCAATCCAGAAACCAACTAACATTCCAACACCATAAGTTGCTAATGTTATTAAACCTTGTGCAGCACTTTTAACTTTTTCTCCAGCTTTAGAGTCTGTGTAAATTTGACCTGAGACAAAAAAGAAATCATAACAAATTCCATGTAAGGCTATTCCTGTAATAATCATAAAAAATAAATCGCCATTATTACCATAAGAAAAAAGCAGATATCTGATTACCCAAGCTAACATTCCAAAAAGAATTGTTTTTTTAAAACCAAACTTTTTAAAGAAAAAAGGTAATAATAACATAAAGGCTACTTCTGATATTTGACCTAAAGAAGCCCATGCGGTAGAATTTTCAACCTGGTATTCCGTTAAAAAAGGACTGATGTTTTGATAATAAAATGCCAATGGTATGCAAATTAAAACTGAAGAGATAAAAAAGACTAAAAAATTCCTATCTTTTAATAATTTTAAGGCATCTAATCCTAAAATATCTTTTATGGAAACATTTTCACCCTTTGTTATGGAAGGTGGTGTTTTTGGTAAAGTAAAACTAAAAACTCCCAGAACAATAGATGCTATAGAAACCATAATAAATGTGTTTGATAACATTCCTTGACTAATATTTTCAATAGAATCCCATTTAAAGAAAAAACTAATGGCTAACCCCGCTAAAATCCATCCAACTGTACCCCAGACCCTTACTATTGGAAATTGTTTTGCTGGATCACTCATTTGATTAAAAGAAACTGAATTAACTAAAGCTAAAGTTGGCATGTAAGCAATCATATACCCCAATACATAGGGATAAAACACAGAAAACTCTGAAGATTGAGACATAAGATACATAAGAGCAGCACCAAGTAAATGAAGTACCCCTAAAATTTTCTCTGCATTAAAGAAACGATCAGCAATTAGTCCTATAATAAAAGGAGCAATAATAGCTCCCCAAGACTGAGTAGAATAAGCCATCGCAGTTTCTCCTCCAGAGGCCCCTAGATTACTTCCTAAAAAAGTACCCATAGTAACAAACCAGCCTCCCCAAATAAAAAATTCGAGAAACATCATGAATGATAATTGAAGTTGTATTGATTTTTTCATAATATGTAGGTTAAATCATTTATATTCAAAATTATAATTACTTAAGTTGAGCAGCTACAGATAATAATAAGTCTTTGGTTGCTTTAATTCCTTTGCTTTCATTTAATTCATCCCCTTCATATTCTACTCCAACAAATCCTGTATATCCAGCATCTTTAACTATTTGCATCATTTTTAAAAAATCAATAGTAGTTTCATTACCGTCTTTATCAAAATTATACGATTTAGCACTCACTGCCATTGCCGAAGGCATCATCATTTTTGTTCCTTCATATTTATCTGGATACACCTCTGCACAATCTCCCCATTTTTCATTTGTATCTGCTCTTCTTACACACCAGTTACCAAAGTCTGGGAGGGTTCCGCAGTTTTCCATGTTTACTTCATTAATCGCTTTCATTAGCTCAACTGGATTGGAAGACAACCATCCGTGATTTTCGCAAAGTATATTGATGTTTTTTGTTGCAGCATATTCAGACAACTTTCTCAACCCATCTACAACTGTACTTTTCCAGATTTGAGGATCATTTGTTCCAAAAGTATTGACACGAATTGAATGACATCCTAATTTTGAAGCAGCATCAACCCATTTTTTATGATTTTCTACTGCCTGATTTCTTTTATTTTCATCTGGATCAGCAAGATCTCCTTCATCATCAACCATAATCAAAACATTTTGTACAGACTCTTTTTCACTTATTCTTTTGAGTGAATCTATAACTACATCAAACCCTAATTTAATAATTTCATGTTCATAAAGTTGGCTAACATACTCCAACCCTTCAAACCCCATTTCTTTTGCTTGTGAAGCAAAATGAAAAGGCGATTTATTATCATCTTTAACATATTTATGCAATGACCATTGAGCGAGTGATAATTTAAAAAACAACCCATTATCATTTATTATTTTTACTGAAGAATTAGTTTGTTTTTTTAAATCTGTTTTACAACTAGAAATTGAAATACCTACAAATATTGTTGCAATAAAAATTATTTTTGAAATACTAATTGAATTCATCTTATTTATATATTTATTTTCTTTTTCAAAGTTGAAAGTATAACATAGCCCTTAAAATTATGTGTATAATTGTTCAGTGAAAAAATTTGAACAAATTCTAAACATAGTTTAAGGTTCTTTTCCTAAACTCAACAGGCGTACATTTTTCATGTTTTTTAAACATTGTAGCAAAGTATTGACTTGTAGAAAATCCACAGACATATGCAACATCGGAGATGTTCATTTCTGATTGATCAAGCAATATTTTTTTTGACATCTCTAATCTTTTTAACATCAAATATTTCATAGGTGTTAAGTTTGTCAATTGCCTACAATGAAAGGTGAAACGCGTTAAACCAACCCCAGATGATTTCGCCATCTTTTCTACAGTCCAACTTTCAGATAATTTCATGTCTAATTCTTTTAAAAACAACTGAACACTTCTAGAACTATTCATTAACTTTTCATCTAATTGAACTTCTTCAATAACTAATAAATCAAGAAGGAGCAAAAGCAAATTATTAACTAACAATCTTATTTTAGAGGCATTACTGCCTTCAATATCGGTATCTACAGCCTTTCCAATTTTTTGAAAACAATCTAAAATACGTTTATTTGCTTTCCAGCAGACCTTTTCATTTTGACGCAAAATGTTGGTTAGTTTTTCTAAGTCTGTTGGTGCTAATATTATCCAATCTGGCCACAACCAATTTTGATGGGGTCTTCTAACATCTAAATCCAATATGATCCAATAAAACTTTCCCATTCCTATAACAGGATTACCAACCTTGTGTACTTCCCATGGTCTAGTAATTGTTAAATTATTGGGCAATAACTTCAACTCTTGATTTTCCTGTAAGTAGGGCATAGACCCAGATTCTAAAAAATGAATTTCTATACCTTCATTTCTATGCCAATCTAAACCCCAATCTTGTGGCTCATTAGCGTCCCAATACCCAATACTATTAAGCCCTTTAGTGTCTTCAGTTAATCGCTTCCCTGGATATGTATGCCTTGCCAAAGCATTAAATTTTATTTTCTTTCTACTCACAGCATCTATTAAAGGAAGGCATGTATCTGCATAATACTCTACTCCATCCTCTTTAAAAGGCAATATATTTTGTATATTTATTTTCACTGAAATATTTTGAACATATTAGGCTTGCAAATTAATTAATTTGGCTTAGAAATGTGTAATTTTATAGTAATATATTTCTCAATATCACAATAAAAAGTCTCAAAAATTATAATTAATGAATAATAAAATGGTAAAAACAGAAGATAACCTATTTGATGCTATTGTAGTGGGAACAGGTATTTCTGGAGGTTGGGCAGCAAAAGAACTATGTGAGCAAGGCTTGAAGACATTGGTCTTAGAACGAGGTAGAATGATTAAACACATTGAAGATTATACCACAGCTCACCTTGACCCTTGGGATCTTCCAAATGGTGGAGAAACAACTCAAGAAATAATTGATCGAAAACCAAAACAACACAGAACAGGGTACACTACTCATCCTGCTAGAGAACACTTTTTTGTTGATGATGTAAAACATCCTTACAATGAAGAAAAGAGATTTGATTGGATGCGTGGCTACCACGTAGGAGGTCGTTCTTTAATGTGGGGAAGACAAAGTTACCGGCTAAGTGACTTTGATTTCGAAGCCAACAAAAAAGATGGTATTGCAGTAGATTGGCCAGTACGTTATAAAGACATAGAACCTTGGTATGATAAGGTAGAAGAATATATTGGTGTTAGTGGGCAGAATTTAGGATTGAAACATTTCCCAGATCAAAAGTTACTAAAACCGATGGATCTTAATTGTGTAGAAGAGCATTTACAAAATAAGATCTCAGAAAAATTTGATGATAATAGAGTATTAACTATTGGAAGAACAGCTCACATTACAGAGGGAACAAAAGAAGGTTTGGGGAGAAGTACTTGTCAATATAGAAGCAGGTGTATGCGAGGGTGCCCTTATGGTGCTTATTTCAGCAGTAATTCTTCTACATTACCAGCTGCAGATGCCACAGGAAACATGACGTTAAGACCGAATTCTATTGTTCATGAAGTCATTTATGATGATTCAACAAAACAGGCAACTGGTGTTCGTGTTATTGATGCAGAGACTAAAGAAACCCATATCTATAAAGCGAAAGTTATTTTTTTATGTGCTTCTTCAATAGCCTCAGCTTCCATTCTATTACAATCTAAATCTGAAAGATTTCCTAATGGATTAGGAAATGACAGTGGGGAGTTAGGGCATAACATCATGGACCATCATTTCCATGTTGGTGCTACTGCGACAGCAAAGGGTTATGATGATAAATATGTAAAAGGAAGAAGACCAAATGGTATTTATATTCCACGATTTAGAAATCTAGGAGGTAATACTGATATGAAAAGCTTTAAAAGAGGTTACGGGTATCAGGGAGGTGCAAGTAGAGAAGATGCTTCAGAATTAGTTGCAGAGTTAAAATATGGACCAAAATTAACTGAAGCTATTTTAAAGCCAGGAGAATGGAGTGTAAATTTATTAGCTTTTGGAGAGACACTTCCAGACCATAACAATAAAATGTATTTAGATGAAAGTAAAAAAGATGAATGGGGTTTGCCTACCGTAACTTTTGATGCAGCTTTTGGGGAAAATGAATTTGAAATGAGAAAAGATATGCAAGCGCAAGCAAAAAAAATGTTGGAAGCCGCAGGTTATAAAAATGTTGAAGGATACGATAATGGCGGAGAAGCCATGGGATTAGGTATTCATGAAATGGGTACTGCTAGAATGGGTAGGGATCCAAAAACATCTGTTTTAAACAAACACAATCAAATACACGCCTGTACCAATGTATATGTAACAGATGGAGCTTTTATGACATCATCAGGGTGCCAAAACCCATCATTGACTTATATGGCTTTTACAGCCAGAGCTGCAAATCATGCTGCCAAGAATATTAAAAAGAACGCTTAACAGATTGATATATGAAACGTAGAGACGCATTAAAAAACATAGGACTTGCTGCTGGTTTTGCTGCCATCACACCAAGCATTTTTAGCATGCTACAAAGTTGTACTAGTAATACTGAAACATGGGTGCCAAACTATTTGACATCTGATGAAAAAACTATCGTGACTAAACTAGCAGATATTATGATTCCAAAAACTGCTACAACTCCTTCTGCATCAGAAGTAAATGTTCCACAATTTATTGACAACTATATTCTTGAAGTTCTGGAAACCAAGGATCAAGAAATAACTAGAGCTGCATTTAATAAAATAATTACCCTTCTAAAGCGAGATACTGAATCTAATATAGGTGATGTTACGCTAGAACAATATAAAAGCTTTCTAGATGAACACATGTTTTTAAGCAAGGAGGTTGACCCAGAACGAGAGGCAAACCCAGAAGCACTAACCATGACATCTTCCGAATTATTAAACCAATTAAAATGGATGACTATTTATGGATATAAAAACTCCGAAGAAGTAGGTGAAAATATATTAGCTTATGACCCTGTACCTGCAGCATATTACTGTGGCGACTTACAAGAATTAACTGGAGGAAAATCTTATTCGCTTTAACATATGAAGTATTTTCTTTACAACTTCGCTTTAATTATTCTTTTAAGCACTTCTTACAGTTGTAAAAATAGTAGCTCAACTAAAATTAAAAGCGATATTAATTCGGAAGAAAACTGGAAATCTTTATTTAATGGAGAAAACTTAGACGATTGGATTGTAAAAATTAATGGCTATAAATTACATGACAACCATCTTAATACCTTTAGAGTTGAAAACGGCACCCTAAAAGTGTCCTACGACCAATATGATAACTTTACTGATGAATTTGGTCATTTATTTTACAAAACTCCATTTACTAATTATAGATTAAAATTACAATATAGATTTATTGGAGAACAAGTTTTGGGAGGTGAATCTTGGGCCAGAAAAAATAGTGGTATTATGATCCATAGCCAAGCTCCAGAAACTATGCTTTTAAAGCAAGGGTTTCCTTTGTCTTTAGAAGTACAACTCCTGGGAGGTGTTACTCCTGGTGAGCCTCGCCCTTCTGGAAATTTATGTACTCCTGCTACTCATGTAGTTATGAATGGTGAGCAAATCACAGAACACTGTATTATGGCAGATAGCAAAACATATTATGGTGAAAAATGGATTGAGGCTGAAGTGATCGTTAATAAAGATTCTATATCCCATTTTATAGACGGAAAACTAGCAATTTCTTACTCTAATCCAAGTATTGGAGGGGAGTTTCTAGAAAGTACTTCCAAAAATATTCAAGCAAAAGACGGTCAAGCATTATTAAGTGGCTATATTTCATTGCAAAGCGAAAGCCACCCTATAGAATTTAAGAATATTCAAATTTTAGAACTCTAAAATTTAGATTCGAAATTATTCTACAATTAATTTTCCTTTCATCATTGCAAAATGGCCTGGAAAGCTACAAATATAGTTGAAGGTACCTTTTTCTGGAGCTGTAAATTCAACTACAGTAGATTCTCCTCCACCTATCATTTTTGTGTGAGCAATAACTTCATTAGTACCATCTGGAATATAATCGTTGTCTTTAGATGAAGCTGCTTTAACTGCAAATGCAGAAGCTTTTACTCCATTCTTTAAAATAACAACATTGTGTCCCATAATTTTTTTATCAAGTTTCCCTGCGTGTTTTAACGTTAACCTTACCTTCTGGCCGGCCAAAACATTAATTTTTCTAACATCAAAACGCATTCCATCATTTGATGTAATGGTTACATTAGCAACACCATCTGAATCCACAACTACAACTGATTCCTTTTTAGATTTTGTCTTTTCTTTTTTAGAGACGGTTACATTGGTTTTCTTAATTTCTTTCTGAGGAGTATTAGCCTTTTGATCTTTTCCGCAACTCACAAAAAACAACAAGCTAAATACTACTATAATTACATGTTTCATTACTTAAATTTTATCTGTGTAAATGTACAAAAACCTGAGTTTAAAGTCAAAATATCCCTAATGAAAAACAAGATTAAAAGCCCTGTAATTAATTGCTGTTTGTCACTTTTTGTAAAAATTTAGTATATTTATAAAAAACTAAAAACTTACCAAGATGAAAAAATTATTATTATGTGTACTAACTTTTACACTCTTAACTGGTTGCCAAGATAACAACCAAACCTCTGTAGATTCAAAAATGAGTGTTTTTAAAAAAAATACAGAAACAACCAAAGCTTGGCTAGATGCATTTATGCAAAATGATTCAACAGCATTCTTTTCAGACAAATATATGAGTGATGACTTTATCTGGTCACCACCAGCAGTAGGAATGGATTCTCTTCCTAAATCTGAGTGGGAAAAAGCATTTCGTGGCTTCATGTCGAACTTCGACAACAAAAAACTTACGAATCCACAATATTTTGCTGCCTTAGATGAGGACAATTTACCTGATGGAAATGTAAGAGCTTATGGAACATGGACTTCAAATTTTGCTTCAAACGGGAAAAAGAGTATGTTAAAATGGTATGCTGTTCTTCAATTCAATGAAGAAGGAAAGTTATCTCATTACATGGAATGGTATGATTCAGCTGACCTATCTAAAGAATTTGATTAACTTAACATGTTACATTAAATAAAAAAACCCTCCATAAGGAGGTTTTTTTATTTAATTAAGCTAAACTACTTTTTGAACTCTATTCGCTTTTAATTGATATTCTTCTTTACTCTCAGAACAAATAGCATATCCTAATTCGTTAAAATTAAGTTTATGACCGTATTCACTTACCCAACCAATTTGTCTAGAGGGGTTTCCTACTACTAAGGCATAGGGGACTATATCTTTCAGAACTACAGAACCAGCTCCAATAAGAGCAAACTCACCGATGACTATTCCGCAAATAATTGTTGCGTTAGCGCCAATACTAGCTCCTTTTTTAACCAGTGTTTTTTTATATTGATCTTTTCTTTTAATAGCACTTCTAGGATTAATAATATTTGTGAATACCATTGATGGGCCAAGAAATACATCATCTTCACAGATAACTCCAGTATAAATAGATACGTTATTTTGTACCTTAACATTGTTTCCAATGATTACCTCAGGCGAAATAACAACATTCTGCCCAAGGTTACAATTTTCTCCAATAATACATTTAGACATGACATGACTAAAATGCCAAATATTAGTGCCTTCACCAATATTACAATCAGAGTCTATAACAGCAGTTTCATGGGCAAAATAAGATTTCATATTCTGGATATATTTTTTATAATTAGAAGGCACAATTTATTGTTAAAATATTATGCAGTAGGTTCCTTACAAAGAAAGAGTTATAATTTTCTAACAATCATGATTCCATTTGAATTTGTACAAAGACCAGGTAATGCAACACCTCCCCAATCGAGACTAAAATTCATTACATATGGTGAATACCCTACTTTTGTTGAGGTCCAATAGGTTAATTCTTCATTAAAATCACCCATCCCTAATACATGCACATTATCATAAATAGCTTGCATAGAATCTCTACTTGGAATAAACCAATCGTCAAAATTATTATACTCTAAGTCTAATACTGTTTTAAATGCATAATCCCCATCGTGCTCAATACCGTTAACAGAATTGTCATTGGCATTACCATTAACAATTTCCTGTGTGTTTGAGAGCCCAGAACCAATTATTGAATTGGTGTCAAGATCAAATATGTCTCCCCAGGCAATAATTCCTGCCTCAGAATAATCGGTTGCTATTAAAACTGACCCATCTGTTTCGTCAACATGAAAAATGAAACCTCCTGCATATTCTTGCCCATGAAAAGAGGTAACACCTACTTCAGCTGCAATATCAAGAGCTAACACCCCATTTTCTAAATTTTGAACGATTGACAGTTCTGAATTATAAACGGTTAAGTCAATAGATTCATTATTAGAACAAGAAATAATAAATAATGTAGCAAAAGAAATAAAAATTATTTTTTTCATAATATTATTTTAGATTTAAACAATGATACAAAAAAATCCCAACTAGTAAGTTGGGATTTTATAAGTTTATGTACTAAGTGAATTTATTCCACTTCTATTCTCATTGGTAAAGTATATTTAACACCTACTGCCTTTCCTCTTTGCCTTCCAGGTTTCATCTTAGGAAGTAACTTAATAATTCGAATAGCTTCCTTTTGAAGTCTAGGGTGTGGAGCTTTTGCTCTTATATCAACAATATCTCCAACTTTATTAATCTTGAAAAGCATTATTATTCTTTTCTTTCCTGGAGACATTCCTAAATCATTTGGTAAATCTGCATTGAACTTTCTACCAAAATGTTTTTGCATTTGTTTATTGAAACATGATTTAAGTTCTTTTTTATTCCCTTTACA
This sequence comes from uncultured Flavobacterium sp., assembly GCA_913061465.1. Classification (GTDB taxonomy): domain Bacteria; phylum Bacteroidota; class Bacteroidia; order Flavobacteriales; family Flavobacteriaceae; genus Polaribacter. Next base: position 29,519 of record CAJXSU010000012.1, on the reverse strand, counting down.
ACCAGGAAAGACTGGTACGTCCTCAATAATTGTGAATGGCACATCTTCAACCACTTCTTCAGCTTCCTCAACTTCATCGATATCTTCAACCTCCACTGCTTCATCTTCATCTGTTTCTGTAGACTCTATAACAGTTTCTTCAACTTCTTTTTCATCTTCAACAACCTCTATTTTTTCTGGTGTTGGTGGTGGCGGAGTTTTTGGAATTTCAGGCTCAATACGTTCTGTGATTGGAATTTCTTCTTCCATATCTGCATTCATATTTACATCTCCTAAATCACCAAATTGACGATCAAAAGTCTTTTTTTCAATAGCTACATAAGTTACAAAAAGAGCTAATACCAGGCCTAATTGCATAAATATTTTACTATAGTTCTCTAGATTTGATTTTGGGTTTTTTTTGATTTCCATTGCTGAAATTTTTATATAGTTCGCTAATTTAACTAAATTATTATTTTAATTACAAGTTTAACATTAAAATACACTAATTTTTTTTTCAAAAACATGAAAAATTACCACAGCCAACAAAACACCAATAGTATTCGCTACAATATCTAAATAACTAGCTGTTCTATAGGAGGTAGTAACTCCCTGTAATATTTCAATAATAATGCCAAAAATAAAACACCCTAAAATTATATATTTTACATTTTCTTCAAATTTCTCTCTTTTAAAGAAAGCATAGAGCCAAGAAAGCATTAATAAAAAATAAGCAATAAGATGGTATATTTTATCAGATACGGATATGGATTCTACAACAATAAATTCTGATTTCACAAGACTGCCAAAAAGTATACAAATTGTGAAAAATACAGCAATGTATATAGCGTTATTCTCCAATAAGCTCTTGATAGGCTTGAGCATCTAATAGTTCTTCTATTTGTGAATCGTCTGTAATTGCAATTTTAATCATCCAGCCTTTACCATAAGGGTCTTTGTTCACTATTTCTGGCTCATCCTCAAGTCCTTCATTGAACTCAATAACTTCCCCGGTTAGAGGCATGAACAAGTCTGAAACAGTTTTCACTGCCTCAACAGAACCAAAAACTTCATCTTTTTCAACTGAATCATCTAAAGTGTCGACATCTACATAAACGATATCGCCTAATTCTCCTTGTGCAAAAGAAGTAATTCCTACAGTGGCCGTATTGCCCTCAATTTTCACCCACTCGTGGTCTTTTGTGTATTTTAAATCTGATGGGATATTCATATGTTAACTAATTTTATTGATTTCCTCCTAAATTGTAAATAATGTTGAATCCTGCGTTTATCGATTGTCTAGGGAATGTAGTTGATATGGCATATCTAGACGTTTGATGATTGTAATAAAACGACGCTGTTAAATTACTATTTAATCTATAATCTGCCGATAATTTTATCGAAAATAATTTTTGACCACCACTAATTTGATCATTGTCTGAATTTACAGATCTAACTAAGGTTAAATTATCTCTCAATGAAACATCAGCCCTTACATTAATATCTCCTTTAAGGGTTTGTTTTTTTCCTGTAAAAGATGTTTTCATCTTCACATCTTTAAAGACATAACCAAAACCAAAAATATATTCGGTTCCTTTAATATCTGTTAATGTGCTATTGTTAAAATTCATTGTAAGTGTTCTGTCTCGCTTTAACTCTCCTATCATTGAAAATGAATTTTTCATTTTCATATCTACTCTAATTAGCGGTGAAAATTCGTCTACCAAAGTCGCTGATGATACTAAAGTACTTGTTTCAAAATCTCCAGCAGCATTTGTATTTGTTAAATCATTAGCATCAAATTGTAAGTTATTTGTAAAACTTGAAACTGTATAAGATGATTTATAACCATGTGAAACACTGAAACTGCTAAAAGTCTTTTTAAACCATTTATACTTCATAAAACCAGTATAACGGAGGTTCCATGCAGGAATAGGTATGTCTCTAAAAATTCCTAAATTAACATTAGTTGCATCTTTTCCAGAATAAGCAGCCAAAAATGAAGGCAATAATACATCTTGACTGCTGCCACTATAGCCAATTACTGTTCCATCAATTGGATCTATATTAACTGGATCATCTACATTGATCCCTGCTTGCTCGCCCAATCTTCTTGAAACTGCAATCCTGTTAGCTCTTAACTGATCAAATAATTGGTTTCCATCCTTAAAAGCAGTTGAAAACATAGAATAACTTGTGCTGTAATTTCCAGTTATAAAAGCAGGAATAGTTTCGTCAATAAATCCATTACCACTTGGATCATTGGTATCTACTCTAATATCTAATTGTTGCGCTAAACTTCTGGTTTTAATTTTATTCCCAGTAATTTCAATATTTAAATCCTTTACAGGTTTTAAAGAAAAGTTATAATCTAATTTATTGAAATGAGTTCTTGTATAAGTTTTATCGTAATAATCCTCTCCATCTGCTCTGGGTGTCACTAACCATCCATTCTCTAAAGCTGTATTTCTTATGTCTACCTGGCTACCAAATACAAAACCTAAAGAAGGTGCTAAGCCTCCATTAAAATTATTTCTGCCTAAAAATCCAACTTGTGGCTCATAACCTGGCAATAATTGACCATTATTTTCAGTGTAACTTAATTTCCCTGTTTTTACTGAGGTAATTACATCATAAAATCCTTTGATAATTTTCCTTCCTAATGGCTGCTTCTTTCTTTTTTTAACAGCTACTTGTTTAGAGGTTTCTAGTTTATCAGAGGAAACTGAAGCTCTTTTTTTTCTATCTTTTTTCTTTAAAAATAAATTTTCAAATTTTGAATCTTTATAAAGCTTTGCAAAATTAAAGGAACCCGTTAAATTGTGAGTATTGGCATTCTGAATTAAATTTCCAACTTTCTCTATTATTGTTATATCTTGAGAAGTAGCTCTCCAATCAAAATCTGCAGTGTAGGCATAGTCTACACCTATAAAACCTAAATATGGGATTTTATTAATAGGTAGTTTATATGTTGAGTTTAATTTTTGGCTGTATTGAGTTGGTCTTCCTGTATTAAAGAAATTATTAAAAATCTCTAAATCATCTTCACCTCCAAAAGCATCATAGATATAACTATTTGATGCATTAAAATTTATAGCCAATGATTTTGTGAAGTTAAAAGCCAATGCGTAATCCCAATCGAATAAAAATCTTCTTTGTTTTAAAATTGGCTGAGGACTCAACCCTTCAACTAGGTTTCTTGAGCGTTGTTCATTAAAAGTTCTATTAATTCTTGAATTAACTGCAAGACTTGTTGGGATAGGATTAAAATTAATATCTCGTATCAATTGCAAATACTTACTTCTAAATAATTCTTTTTTCTTAAAAGGCTCAAAAAACTTGGGCTGAAATGTAAAGTTATAAGATGCAGCTGCCATAACTTTTTGATTCAATGCTCCTTCTATATTGTAATCTCTATGAGATTCTTCATTAAATGAATAGGAAACAGACAGGTTTTCTACATCATAAAATTTTGGCTTCTTAGTTGATTCTGAATTTCTATTTTTTCTTACGTTAATAAAACTTATACTCGATCGCTTTGTGTAATTTCTTGATACATCTTTCCCTCTTGGCAAATTGGATGGAAGGTTTGCATCTTCAACTACAGAAAGCTCAATATCTTGGTATTGAGGATCAAATTTTGGATCTATAAATTGTTCTCCAACACTATAATTCATTGGCAACTCTATTCCCCACTTCTTTGGCATCATCTTACCTAAATTAATACTCGTTGAAATATCATATTCTTTGGTTTCATCTAGTGATCGCTGGCTAACCCTATCTTCAACATTTCCAAACCCTACGGTCTGCATTCTTCCAGTCATGGAGAGAGTGGCTACATCAGCAAAATTGGCGTCTGCACTAACAACAGCTGCCCATCCACCATCATTATCAAAACCTGCTGACCGAAGTTCATTAAACCAAATTTCAGCACTTTTGTCTAAAGGACTATTATTCCTAACACCCAACATGATCGTTCTAATCTGAGATAATGTGGGGTTTCCTTTCACTCTAAGAACTAAGTCTTCTGAATTATTATTTGAAGCAGTAAACAACTCATTGATTGGGGCATTTGCTACGTCTCTTGCTAATTTTATTTCTCCTAATTTTTCTAGCATAGCATCTAAATTATTTGCTTCAGGCCATACATCTAAAGGTGCTAAACTTCCATTTTGAGAAATTTTTAAAGGTATTTCTAATTGGTAAAAATTATCATTTAAATCTGTTCCTAATCTAATAATTGCAGTCAAATCATCATCTTCAAGAGTATTTTCAATAATAGCCTCAGCATGTAAGAACATTTTTAATTCTTTATACCTTCTTAAATCAACACTAATGTTTTTATAAATTGCCCTTACTTTATTTTGTGAAAGGTTAGTAACTTTTAAGGTAACTGATTGCTCATTTTGTTGTTGAACCGTAGTACTTCCTTGCAACCGCTCTCTAACAATTCCTGGAGGGAGTACATATCGTCCTTCATTTTGCTCAATATTAACAACACCAACTTCAAAATTATTCAAATCCTCTTGTTCTAATGGAAGATCTGGTAAAATAGCAGGATCTAAAGTTCTAGTATAGCGTCTCCAGTCTCCCCTAACTAAATCTAATTCTCCAAAACGAAGAATTACAGGCATTTTAAAATTAGTCATAAACATTCTAATAAAACGAATGCTGTTAAAATCTGAAATATTATTGACAGGAGTTCCACTTCTTATTGGAATTCTAAATTGATACCATTTAGCAGTTTGTGACTCTCCATTTTTTAGAGTAACCTGAGTATCTTTTTGATCAACAATGTAGTTTTGTCCTACAACCAAGTCAGTACTATTTAAAGATACTCTATACTCAAAAAAGCTTTCAACCGTATTCATGGTTTGATCTTTATTAATATCTTCAACATCTGGATATGTTGTTGATGAAATAGGATAAGGCTCTGAAGATTGATTTAATGTTGGAGAGTTTCCTTGAGTGTTATTAAATAATTTATATCTTGAAATAATTGAGGCATCAGTATCATCATAATCTCCACCTCTGTAGTATCTGTAATTATCTGATGCAGGGTCAGCTAATCCCGCTAATGCAGGAAATTTAGATCTTTCTTCCTCATCTGTTAAGCCATCTAACCCTATATCTTGCCTATTTCTAGAGGCGTCATCTTCATCGAAAGCATAAATAATTGATGGATTTGTAGGGACATTACCCCAGGTAGTAGGAGTTACATTGGAAGATAGGTCATCTGCTGGCAACCCGTTTTCATACATTTTAAGATTATCTTTTAAAATATCTTCAGATATATTTCCTAGATTTATATACAGATCACCTACCTGATTTTGAAGATCTTCTGGATTGATATCTGATGGTAAACCTTCTTCATTTGATATAGAATAATTAGTGTAAGGATCCATGACCCAAAACTGGATGTACTCAACATTTGCTTGCTCAAAATTATTGGTTGTAAGAGGGCGCATAATTCCTGCCCATCGATCCTGAGGGTTTTCAAGAATTGATGGATTTGAGACATCTGTTGGCCCCTCAAAATTATAAGGACCACGTTCACTTGGGAAATAGGCTAAATCTAACGTTCTTATCAAGGATTGTTGCGTGACATCCAATTCTTGATTCGGAAATAACTCATCAAAATTTACTTGCCTTGTCTCTGCTCTAGAAAGGGCATCAGCATCAATATTTTCTGGAGTATCTCCAGCGCCATAAAAAATTGGATCTATAGTATACCAAGCCAATCTGGCTCTTTTATAATTATATCTTTCATCGTTACTTAAGTTCCCATTAAAATTAGGAAAAGTAGGAGTATCTGGAGTACTCGCTGTATACCACTGTAAAGGCGTTAGTAAACTAATTGGAATTTGCGAGGCCTCAAAATCATCTATGTAAGCAGTTGCAGAACCTGCAACATCAATTCCTTTTGGTGACCCGGGAATAAGATAGGCCATATCTGCTCTTAATGATAAATTAGAGGGTACATCGGTGTCTACAAAAGGTAACTTGTTTGCTAGTTTGGTAAATAATGGCATCTCAGATGAAAAATCAATATTCATCCCCAGCATTGTGTTATTGATTGGCTCACCTCCAAAATTCACTTTTGGTGTTAGTGGTCTTTCATTTACATTTAAAATAGTTGCTCCTAATATGAAATTTTCATTGAAATTGTGTTCAACATCAACTCCCATAAAAGTTTTTCTTTGTTGATTAAAAACAGCATTATTTTCTGTTGAAACATTTATTGGAATTCCTGAGGATTGTAGTCCTGGATCTAATATTTGTACTCTCCCTGCCAAATAATCTACAACATAATCAACGCCCTCAACTAACTGTCTCCCTCCTGCTGTTACGGTTACAGAACCACGAGGAACATTATAGGCGTTTAGTGGAATTCCTCCACTATCCTCAGATTTAAAATACCCTTTTAATAAAAATTTATCTTTATTTTGATTGTTATTTTTAACATTGATTTTTGTGTCAAGATATAACTCGTCAAATACATATAAATCAACATCTGAAGAAGCATCTAAAGATAGCTCAAGTGCATTACCAAAGGGTTCTGCTTGAGGAAAAATAACATATCCATTTTGAGAATTTATGGTAATTCCTTCTACATAATCAAAATATCCATCTGGAGTTTGATATTGAGTTTGATCCAGTCTATCTAAATTAAAAACTTGTAACAGTGGTTTGTTGGCAATATCTGTACTTTGAGCGTTTTGTAATGTGTTAGATGGAACTCCTGTTTGATCATCTCTATATTGAATTTCAAATCGAAATCCATCTGAAGTTAAAGGAGATGCCCCTAAGGCATATATATTTTTCATCATTAAATTCCATGTTGGAAATGCCTCCTCCTCACCAGCTATAGTTCGTTTTGTTGTGAGGATTTCACTTCTTAATAACTTTACTGCTAGATTATCTGGAGATGAAATACCATCATTTGAAAACTCTCCCACTTTAAAAGATGTTTCCCCATTTGAAGCTCCTACCACAGTATATTCATAAGATACTGCTAGAACCTCACCATCATTTAATCTCCTATTCAATGAAATAAAACCTAACTGAGAATTTAATGTATATTCATTAGGCTGTAACTTTCTAGCATTTTGCAATAAACTATAATCAGAACCCTGACTCATACCATAGGTTCCCGAAAGATAATTATCTACAGTTGCTATATCTCTTATTAAAGGACTGCTTAAAGTATTAGAAATATTATTAGACTCATTTGTTGGCAGTGCAACCCCATTTACAGCGGGAGCATTCAGTGAAGGCGCTACCAGACCACTTAGGCTAACATAATTTTCAGATTCTGGTTCGCCTATATCAGCTAAGGCAACAATACTTCTAAAATCCTCTACAGAGGCATTTCTGTTAGTAATCCAAATTTCAATTCTAGTAATATTAACAGGGCTGCTAATAAGCGGAAAGTTTCTTAATGATTTGGCATAGTTTTCTCTAAAATATTGCGATAAAAAAAAGTGCCTATCATTATCATAGTCTGTTGCTCTTAATTCAAATTCTTGAATTGAGGAACCTCCTTCTGCAGTTACTGTTGTACTTTCTGAATTCTGTTGTGAAAAAACTGCAGTAATATTTGTTTTACCAAACTGAAGTTTAGTTTTTAATCCAAATAAACTTTGAGCTCCATTTATTAATGAGTTTTTAATTGGCATAGAGATATTACCCGCTTCAATTCCTTGTATAATACCATCTTCACTATATTTAACCCCTGGAAGTGAGGGTGGCATAAATTCTACTTTTATTAAATTTTGAAAATCAAACGTAGATTGCGTATCGTAATTTGCTGTTAACTTTAAACGCTCACCAACTTGTGCTTGTATACCCGCGTTTATCTGTTGATCAAAATCAATAGTGAAACTGCTTCTATTTTGTTCAGACAATTGAGGATTTTCTGTATTTTGATATATAATTCCGAATTTTAAATTAATATTTCCAGTTGGTGTAATTTTTATTTCATTTCCTCCAAATATTGTTTTAAAAAGTTTAGAATTTACATAATAAGATGGTAATAAATCTTTCTTATCAGATGTTTTTTTACTTTTTTGTGCAGCCACTTTACTCTTAAAGTACTCCAACATATCTCTCCGTAATCGATATTTATCATATTCCTCAGGTGTCATATAAATTGGAGTTTTGATAAAATAATCTCCCACCTTTTCTACAAAAATATATTTGTTTAGAATTTTGTCAAAAATCACTTCAATTTTGGAAGGGTAACCCAATCTCATGTTTCCTGTTTGAAGATGACTAAAGTCATATACAAGTGGAATAGAATCTCTGTTGTTTGTAGTTATTTGAGCCAGTGATGTATTCGCAAAGGCAGCGAAAAACAAAAAACAAACAAGGTATTTTTGAAACTGATCCAATTGACTATAAATTCTTAAGTGCTTTTTTAATTAACAGCTCTACTGTTTCGTTTGGCGTGTCTTTTAGAATTGCAGTAATTACTTTTTCAGACTGCCTTCTATTAAAACCTAAAACTTCTAATGCAGATAACGCTTCTTCTTTGTTAGTATTGTTTGAGCTTAAAGAAACTTCATCTATATCAAAAGTTTTTAAAATTTTATCTTTTAAATCTACGATAACTCGCTGTGCGGTCTTAGCACCAATACCTTTAACAGATTGAATTAACGCTACATTTTCTAAAGCGATTGCATTTTGAACTTCCTCTGAACTCATAGAAGACAGCATTGTTCTGGCGATACTAGGACCAACTCCTGATACAGAAATCAAAAGTTTAAATACTTCTCTTTCAGTTTTTGAGATAAAACCATAGAGTGTATGAGCATCTTCTCGTATTGAAAGATGAGTAAATAATCGAATATTCTCATCGGTTGGTAATGCCGAAAAAGTTTGAAGCGAGACATGCAATAAATAACCAACTCCTGCACAATCAACAACTACATACGTTGGGTTTTTTTCTACAAGGCGACCTCTAATTTGTGTAATCATATTTTAATGCTTCTTCTAAGATAATCAATTATTTATTTCTTTCGTTGTTTTTGTTGTGCATCTACTACAGCAACAGCAGCCATGTTAACCATTTCATCAACACTTGCTCCCAATTGTATAATATGTGCAGGCTTTTTAAATCCAAGAATGATAGGGCCAACAGACTCAGAACCATCAATTTGTTTCAATAATTTATAGGTAATATTCGCTGATTCTAAATTTGGAAAAATAAGCACATTTACCTTCTTACCATTTAATTTAGAAAAAGGAAATTCTTTTGCTAGCATTTCTGGATTTAAGGCAAAATCAGCCTGTAATTCTCCATCAATATTAACATTTGGAAAATACCTATGAATATAAGAAACTGCATCTTGAATTTTTCTTGAACTTTCAGATTTTGATGATCCAAAATTAGAGAACGATAACATTGCAATATTTGGTTTCATTCCAAACATTTTAGCAATTTTATAGGTCATTTGAGAAATCTTAGCTAATTCTTTGGCTGATGGATTGATATTAATAGTTGTGTCAGCCAAGAACATTGGCCCTTGCTTTGTTAACATTAAATTGGTTGCAGCAATTCTAGACACTCCTTTATCTTTCCCTATTAACTCAATCATTGGTTTAACTACCGTAGGGTAAGGCCTAGAATACCCCGTAATTAAAGAATCTGCTTGGCCTTCATTAACCATCATGGCAGCAAAGTAATTTCGCTCTCGCATTAACTTTTTTGCTTGATGAAGGCTAATTCCTTTTCGCTGTCTAGTCTCCCAATATTTAGTGGCAAAATAATTTATACGTTCTAACTCTTCGTCTGTTTTAGGGTCATAGATTGGAACTTCTGCTGTAAATCCAAGCTCCTCTTTTAAAGCTAAAATAACATCTTTTCTACCTAATAAAATGGGTTTCCCTATCTTTTCCTCGAGAACTCTTTGTGCAGCTTTCAAAACATCTAAATGATCAGCTTCTGCAAAAACAATACTCTTCGGGCTTCTTTTTGCTCTATTGTGTAAGAGTCTAATTTCTTTACTTCCGATACCAGACCTATCCATTAATTGATCACGATACTTATCCCAATCATTAATAGGTTCTAGTGCTACCCCAGATTCAATCGCTGCTTTAGCGATTGCCGGAGGGATTTCATAAATTAATCTTGGATCAAATGGTTTAGGTATAATATATTCTTTCCCAAAAGACAAACTCACTTCATCATAAACAATATTTACCTGTTCTGGAACTGACTGCTTCGCTAAATCTGCTAAAGCATTTACAGCTGCCATTTTCATTTCCTCATTGATTTTTGTCGCTCTAACATCTAATGCTCCTCTAAAAATAAATGGAAATCCTAATACGTTATTTACTTGATTAGGGTGATCTGACCTTCCTGTAGCCATAATAATATCATCTCTTGTAGCACAAGCTAAATCATAAGAAATCTCTGGAACTGGATTTGCCATGGCAAAGACTATAGGGTCTTTTGTCATAGATAATAACATCTCAGGAGTAACTATATCTCCCTTGGACAAACCAATAAATACATCTGCATTTTGCATGGCTTCTTCAAGAGTATTAATATCTTTAGTTGTTGCAAACTTTTGTTTTTGAGACGTTAAATTATCTCTATCTTGTCTGATAACACCCTTGCTGTCACACATAACAATATTCTCAATCTTTGCTCCTAATCTCAAGTACAAAAGTGTACACGAAATAGCAGCAGCACCTGCACCATTAACAACTATTTGAACTTTAGAAATATCTTTTTCAATTATTTCTAAAGCATTTTTCAATGCCGCTGCAGAAATAATTGCTGTCCCGTGCTGATCATCATGCATTACGGGGATATCTAACTCTTCTTTAAGTCTTCTCTCTATTTCGAAAGCTTCTGGAGCCTTTATATCTTCTAAATTAATTCCCCCAAATGTAGGGGCAATCGCTTTTACTGTTTCTACAAATTTATCTACATCTGTAGCATCAATTTCTATATCAAAAACATCAATATCAGCAAATATCTTAAAAAGCAATCCTTTCCCCTCCATAACTGGCTTAGAAGCTAAAGGCCCAATATCACCTAGGCCTAAAACTGCTGTTCCATTAGTTATTACTGCAACCAAATTTCCTTTGGCTGTATATTTGTAGACATTTTTTTGGTCTTTTGAAATTTCTAGACATGGTTCCGCAACTCCTGGAGAATATGCCAAGGCTAAATCATGTTGTGTAGCATATTTTTTTGTTGGGACAACTTCTATTTTCCCAGGTTTAGGCTTAGCGTGGTATAGCAAAGCCTCATGCCTTTTTCTAGAATCACTCATCTAATCATTGTTTATTTGATACCATACAAATATAGACTTTATGATATAAAGAACTTCAATGAAATTTAAGACTTTATTGTAACTTGCTAAACAAAATTTACACACTCTAATACTTTGGCATCATATATATTTGCTTTGACCAAACTAACAAATCTTTATGAAAAAAATTACCCTACTAATTCTTTTGTCACTTAGCTTCTCTACTTTTAGTCAGATAAAAGGGAAAATCACAGATTCTAATAAAAACCCAATCTCTTTTGTTAGTATTTATCTGGATAAAACTACTACGGGAACCACTTCTAATGATGAAGGTAATTATGAACTAAACATAAAAACCTTAGGGGATTATACAGTCATTTTTCAATTTTTAGGGTATAAAACAATCAAAAAAATAGTTTCGATTTCAGAATTCCCTTTTCAATTAGATGTTGTTATGAATGATGAAAAAATAGTTTTAGATGAAATTTCTATAAGTACCGGAGAAAACCCTGCAAATAAAATCATTAAAAAAGCAATTGAAAATAAGAATATTAATACAGATAAATTCAAAAAATATACCTTGGATTTTTATTCTCGTGGGTTATTTAAAGTAAAGAATGCTCCTGAGAAAATACTAGGGAAAAGTTTAGGTGATTTAGGGGGAGGACTTGACTCTACGAGAACTGGAATTATTTATTTGTCTGAAACTGTCTCTGAAATTACTTTTCAAAAAAAACCATCAAAGTTTAAAGAAAAAATTATTGCCTCAAAAGTAAGCGGTTCAGATAATGGGATTAGCTTTAATAGAGCAGAAGAAGTCAATTTTGATTTTTATAGAAATACTGTTTTAATAGCAGATAATAATTTAGTATCTCCAATTGCAGATAGAGCATTTAGCTTTTATACCTATAAGCTAGAAGGATCATTTTATGATAAAAATGAAAAATTAATATCCAAAATTAAAGTTATGCCCAAACAAACTGGAGATAGAGTTTTTAAAGGGTTTATTTATATTGTTGAAGATGAGTGGGCAATTTATGGTGTTGATCTTATTGCAAACGGGAAACAAGTCGGGATTCCAATTATTGATGAATTAAGGTTTAAGCAAAACTATAATTACTCAGCAATTAATAAAGCTTGGGTGAAAATTTCTCAAACAATTGATTTTAAATTTGGGGTTTTTGGATTCAAAGTAAATGGGCGATTCTCTGCTGGATATACTAACTATAATTTTAAGCCAAGTTTTTCAAAAAAAACATTTACTAAAGAGATTTTAACTTTTGCAGAAGGAGCCATAGAAAAAGGTACAGATTTTTGGAATCAATTAAGACCTGTTCCTTTAACATTAGAAGAAATAAAAGATTATACTTTAAAAGACAGTATAAAAATTGTTAGAAAATCCAAAAGATATTTAGATTCTATCAATAAGATTCAAAATAAGGTAACTTTATTATCTCCAATTATTGGATATACATTTCGAAATTCTTTCAAAAAGTGGTCTCTTTCTTTTGATGGTTTGATAGAAGACTTTAGTTTTAATACAGTACAGGGATTTCATTCGTCATTAGGTGTAAACTATTTTAAACGTCAAAATGACAAGGGAAAATGGTGGTCTGCAGGTTTGGGTGTATCATATGGTTTATCAGAAAATAAAGCGAGACCTACATTTTATTTTAGTCGAAAATGGAATAATATTTCTAAGCCAAGATTTTATCTTTCAGGGGGTATTTCTACAATGCAGTTCAATAGGAGGAATCCTATTAAGAAATTGGATAACTTAATTCGTTCTCTTAGTAGAAGACTAAATTATATAAAGATTTATGAGAAGGAATTTGCACGAATAGGATATTCAGAAGAAATTCAAAATGGTGTTTATTTTTCCTCGTCTTTAGAATATGCAAATAGAAAACCATTGTTTAATACTTCAAATTATTCTTTTGCAAGGCAGAGTATAAATGATCCTTACACATCTAATAATCCTTTAGAACCTGATAATTTCACAAATTCTGTTTTTAATGAACATAAAATTGCAACGCTTAACATTGGGTCAACTTTTGTTTTTAGGCAAAAATATTTGTCGTATCCAGATAGAAAGTTTAATGTTGGTGAAAGTAAATTTCCTTCATTAAACGTAAATTATAGAAAAACTTTTGGTGCTTCAAATTCTGAGTTTAATGCAGATTTAATTACTGCTAGTTTAAAGCAAGATATCAACGCTAGCAATTATGGTGAATTTTACTATTATATAAGAGGTGGTATGTTTTTGAAAAAGAAAAACATAGCTTTTATGGATAATTTACAGGTAAAAGGAAACCAGATGTTTATCGTTACAGATGACAATCGTAGAAATAATTTTGGGTTATTAGAATATTATCGATTTTACACTAATAACAGATACACAGAAGCACATTTAGAACACAGTTTTAATGGGTATTTATTAAGAAAAATTCCTTTGATTAATAAATTAAACTTTCATTTAGTTACCGGGATCAAAGGATTGTTTATGTGGCATAAAAAGCCCTATTCTGAATATTCAATTGGAATAGATAATATAGGGTTTGGGAAATGGCGCGTTTTACGAGTAGATTATGTAAAATCTAATTACAATGGAATAAAAGGAGATGGTTTCTTATTTGGTCTAACCTTCTAATTGAAATATCTATTATCTTTGACAATATGAATTTAAAAGTACTTCTTTTTGGAATATCAAAAGAACTTATAGGTGCAACAAGCATTGTTTTTTCAGTCTCATCTAATACTACTATTCTAGAGTTTAAGACACAATTAAAAAAGCAATATCCTCAAGTAACAGAAATTAATTCTTATGCAATTGCTGTTAATGAGAGCTACGCATCTAATGAAACTGTGTTAAAAGAAAATGACATAATTGCTATTATTCCACCTGTAAGTGGTGGCTAATTTCTTAAATATTTCTTATCTACATAGAAGGTGCCAAAAGGAAGAATTGACGCTAATAAAACAGCACCAAATGTCTTAATATTCCAATTCAACTCAGATCTTAAGAGAAAAGCTAGTACTATGTAGCCTACAAATAATAAACCATGTGGCATCCCTAATAACTTAACATATTGTGGGTCATTCATCCAATACTTAATTGGCACAGCTATAAAAAGCAATAGTAAATAAGAAGTTCCCTCTAAAAAACTAACAACTCTAAAAAAAGTTTTCATAATTATTAATGTCTAAAATTATTCCTACAAAGATACGAGCTAGATTTCCTATTTTTGTGAAAGTATGAGCAATACTTCTATTAAAATTACTTCAGAAAAATTAAACCTAGATAAATGTTACGAATTTGTAACAGATGATTCTTGTGGGGGTATAGTAGCATTTGTTGGAACTGTAAGAAACAGTACCCAAAAAAAAGAAGTAATACAATTAGAGTTTTCTACCTATCAGACCATGGCAATTAAAGAAATGCAATACATTGCTGAAGTAGCTTTAAAAAAGTTTTCTATTAAAAAAATAGCTATTCATCACGCAGAAGGGATGCTTCAAATTGGAGACATCCCAGTAATTATTGTAGTTTCTGCTCCGCACAGAAAAGCTGCATTTGAAGCCTGCGAATTTGCTATAGATACTTTAAAAGAAACAGTTCCTATTTGGAAAAAAGAACATTTTTCTGATGGGGAGGTTTGGGTAAATGCACACCCTTAATGCTATTTAATAAATTACTGAGATTGTATCATTGAAAAATGACTCACCATCATCAATAACTACTTATTCCACCGGTTAAGTTCAATACCTTTAAGCTTGGATACTTTTCTTTCAATTTTACTGTAGCTCTATAACTATTGAGTCCTCTTTGACAAACCATAATGTATAATTTCTCTTTATCAATCTTTAACGTACCTGCATCAAACTCTTGAATTGGTATGGTTTGATGAACTTTAAAAGGTAATTTTAAGTTGGGTAAAACAGCAATTAATTCAAGATTTGAATCTCCAATTTTATTTTTTAACTCTTTTGGAGAAATTTGCCAATCTGGATTTTGAGTTCCGCAAGCGGCATCAAAATAATTTTGGGTATTAAATGATGATGCAATTTCCTCTTTTAATATATTGGAGGATAGTTTCATCTTTAATTGCGTGTTATGAAGTACATTATAAATTAACAGCTCATTGGTTAAAGGTTTTCCAACGCTTGATATAATTTTTAAAACTTCATTCACTTGAGCGGTTGCTATCATACCAACAATTGCGTTTAATGTTCCTGCTTCTTCACAATTAGCAACATCTGTATTCATATCTGGAAATGCATCGCGTAAATTAGCTGAAAAACTACCATCCTCTTGTTTCAAATTAAAGGTGCTAACATAGCCATCAAACTTATATAAAGAACCATATACGAGTGGTTTCTCATGAATAACACAAGCGTCATTTAATAAATACTTCGTTGGTAAACTATCGGTTCCGTCTACAATAACATCATATTCAGAAATTAATTCAATTACATTTTCTTTGGTGATAGCTTCCTTAGAAAAACTAACATCTGTAAAAGGAGATCTTTGTGTAATGAAATTTGCTAGACATTCTGATTTTGAAAAACCAACATCATCTAAAGAATAAAAAACTTGTCTGTGTAAATTGGTAATATCTACCGTGTCAAAATCTATTAAATGAAGTTTTCCAACTCCACTTGACCCTAAATAGACAGCAATTAAACTTCCTAAACCTCCGCATCCAACTACCAAAATTTTTGCATCTTGAAGTTTCTGCTGACCATTTTCACCAATTTCTGATAAAGTAATTTGGCGCTTAAATAAATCTGACTTTCTAATGTGTGACATCCTTAATTTAATTCTTTTATTGCAGCAGCATATTCTTCTGGAGTATTAATATTTTGTATTAAATTATCATCTACTTCTAAAATTTCTATATCTGAATTAATGAGCATTTTACGCGGACAAGAATATCCCTGTGCTAAATATTGTAATAATATTGAATACGCTTTTGGCTCGTATATTGTTATCAAAGGCTCAGGAAATTGCTTCCCTTTCCCAATAACAGCAGTAGCAACTTTGGCTGGGTTTCTTTTTTCTAACAATAACTTAATCAAGTTTTTATCTAAAAATGGTAAATCTGTTGCCAAAACTATCCAAGCTGAGTTAGGGTCTTTTTGAAAAGCCGAACAGATTCCTCCAAATGGGCCTAAATTCAAAAAAACATCATGAATTTCATCTTCTTTTTTATTGTTTACTTGAACAGAATAATGAGTTTTAATCCCCTCCTCTTCAAGTAAATTCTTGACAAATTCTTTTTGAGGTTTTCCATGATAATACAATTCCGATTTATCTTTCCCCATTCGAGTACTTTGTCCTCCTGTTAGAACTAATCCTCTAATTTTTGGAACGGTTTCTGAAATGATTTGAGAAATATGATTTATTATTTTTTCAATTTCATTGATTTCATAAGTTGGAATTTCATTCCAGTTAGAAAACTTCTCTTTTAAAGATTTAAATGGTTCAATCTCTTGAGTAAGTTTTATAAAAAAATGAATCGCAGAAATTTGTTCAATTCGTTTATTTATAGAAGCTTCTTTTTCCGGGTCAAGGAATACAACTTGTTTTTCTCCAGAGTAATGATTGCCATTGATAAAAACAAAATCAAACTGGGTAAATTGAATTCTTTGTACATATTTGTTTACAGGAATAGTTGTTGTAATACTTAAGTTACCATCGTGATGAAAGGTAAAATCTGTCAAAAGATTTTCTTCAACATTTTTGGCGTGGGAAGCGTCAAAATAGGCTAAGTTATAATTTGATACCCTTTTAGAAACTTGATCAACCAAATCAGAAATAATACTACATTTTGCTCCTAAAATTGAGATTTCATTAGGTGCAAAATTTCCATTTTTTCTTCGTGAAATATTAGTATGTTTTTGATGTTTAGCCATTTTTTATGTCCGATTTTCCTCCTGTTTTCTCTAACAACTTTACTTCTTTAATAATAATATCTTGGCTTATACTTTTACACATGTCGTAAATAGTTAAACAAGTTATATTTACTCCTGTTAAGGCCTCCATTTCAACACCTGTTTTTCCTTCAATAATTACCTCACACAGAACTTCTACATGTTCAGAATTTATAATATTAATATTTATATCAACTCCATTTATTAATAACGGATGACACATAGGAATGATTTCTGATGTCTTTTTTACCCCTTGAATCCCTGCTATAATAGCGGTTTGAAAAACAGGTCCTTTTTTGGTAATTAATTCATCATTATTAAAGTGGGTAATTATTTCTTTTCCTAGAAACATGGTTGCTTTTGCAATGGCGGTTCTTTTGGTGATTTTCTTATCAGAAACATTAACCATTTTTGGGTTATTGTTTTCATTTAAATGACTAAAGTTGCTCATTATCTATATCTTATTATTGGGTAATTTTCTCCTTTTCTAAACTCTTTTTTATCTTTTGGCAATTGAATAAAAGCATCAGAATTTACTAAACTAGCTAAATCACCAGACCCATTACCTTTTATAGGTGTTGCTAACAAGTGCCCATATTTATGAGATAATTTTACTTGTAAAAAGTACGTTAAATTTGGGTTAAACGAAACATTTTCTGTTAGAATTGCAGTTTCATCATTGGTGTTTACCCCTATAGACTTTATATACCAAGGGTAAAAATAGGCTAAACAATTTGCAAAAGTTGATATTGGATTTCCTGGGAAAGCAAATAATCTACATGCTTTTTTTTGACCAAACCAAAAAGGTTTTCCTGGTCTTTGTGATACCTTATGAAATAATTTTTCTACTCCTAATTCTTGAAAAACTTGAGGCAGAAAGTCAAATTTACCCTTACTTACAGCTCCACTAAATAATAAGACGTCAAAATCATTTAAATACTCTTTAATCTTTTGTTTCAAAATAGGTTTATCATCTGAAATATGATCTGTCTCTGACGAAATATGTAAACGATTTAATAATGAAACCAGAGTGTACACGTTACTCATTCTAATTTGATGATCTAATGGAGTCTCGTTTACACCAACTAATTCATCACCCGTAGAAATAATCATAACCCTAGGCTGTTTAGCTACCATTACTTTAGAGTTACCAACAGTTGCTAATACACCAATTTCTGAAGCAGAAATAAGCTTATTTCTATGAATTAAAATATCTCCTTCTTTTCTATCTTTTCCTTTTGGGTGAATGTTTTGAAAATGTGCAACTTCATTTAATTGAATTTTTGCTATTCCATTTTCAATTAGTACATCTTCATATCTAATAACTACATTTGTATTGTCTGGTAATACAGCTCCTGTCATTACCTCTATGCAATTCTTGTGATCACTTAACGAAATTTGAGGGCTTCCTGCTGGCTGAATCCCCTCTATAAAAAAGGCTCTTTCTCCGTTTTGAAAAGAAGTATAATCTAGTGCAATACCATCCATTGAAACTCTATTAAATGGGGGAAAATCTCTATCTGCATAGATATCCTCTTTTAAAATACGCCCTACAGATTTCATAAAAGGAATTTTTTCAGATTCAAAATCTAGACTATTTTTTAAAACAATTTCTAAGGCTTCTTGAACTGATATCATTTTCTTCTTATACTTATTTTTATTCTTCTTTTTTGGAAAACTTATTAAATACTATTGCCTGGTTAAATGAATACATTTAACCACCTATTGTTGACATACTCTCAGTAACATTCCCTTTTTTACGATTTGATTCAGCTATAAAACCATTTGCTGGTTTTTCCTTCACTAACTTCAAGAATAGTTCCTTTAAATCATTATTACTGGCACCATTTCTAAGGAAATCCCTAATGTTAAAAACCCCATCGTCAAATAGACAATTTTTGAAAGTTCCAACTGGAGTTATTCTAATCCTATTGCAATCTCCACAAATAGTTCTTGTAAAAGCAGGAATAATTCCCACAGTCCCCTTGTGTCCTTTTATGCTAAAATTCTTGGAAGTAGATGATATTTCTGAAACTAAAGGTTTTGGATCAAACTTAGTTTTTATCTCCTCTAAAATGCGAGTATAATTCCAATTTTCTTTTATATCTCTCTGACCTTTTCCATTAAATGGCATTTCCTCAATAAAACGAACTGCAACATTTTTATCTTGTGTTAAAGCAACAAAATCAATAATTTCATCCGTATTAAATCCTTGTTGAACAACAATATTTAATTTTAAATTTAAATTACTTTTTTCTAAAGCCTCAAAAGTTTTATACACTTCAGGAAAAACATCTCTTCTTGTAATTTGATGAAATTTCTCCTTTTGTAAACTATCAATACTTAAGTTGATGTGTTTAATTTTATCCATACTCTCTAGGACTGGAATATGTTTAGAAATCATAGCTCCATTAGTTGTAATATTGATTGCCTCTAACAAATCATTAAATGAAAGCATTTCTAAAAAACCCATTAAGTCTTTTCGAACAAAAGGTTCACCTCCTGTTAATCTAATTTTTGTAACGCCTAATTCAGTTAATACTCGAATGATACGATACATTTCTTTGAAGGTTAATAAATCAGCTCGAGGTGCAATTTCTATGCCGTGAGCAGGCATACAATATTGACATCGTAAATTACATCGATCTGTAACTGCCAAACGGATATAATTCATTTGTCTCCCAAAACTATCTATCAACTGCTGTTGCATTTTTAATTGGTTTAGGTTAATTTATTTTTTAAGTTAATTCGGTAATCTATTGCTAAGCAAGCCATATATAAAGGCGCCTATTAAAGCTCCTAAAAGAATAATTAAAGCTGGCAGCCATTTGAATCCTAATATGACAAACACCGGCGCTGCACAGGCACCAGAAACACCCCAGCCTAAACCAAAAAAAGTTCCTCCTACTAAGGTTCTAACAACTCCTTTCTTCTTTTGCTTTGGAACAATTTTATCTCCGTTAATATCCTTGATTATTCCCTTTTTAAATAATTGCATAATCATTGCAGAAAAAATAACGGCACCTCCGATAATTCCAAACATATGAAAGGATTGAAATTTGAACATTTCATAAAACCGGAACCAAGAAATAGCTTGTACTTTACTTAAAACAATTGCAAAAAATATTCCTAATACTAAAAATTTAATATTCTTCATCATCTAAAAAATTAAAGGGATTAAAAACCAAACTGCAATAATGCCACCAATAAAAAAACCTATTACCGCTAATAATGATGGAATTTCAAAATTACTTAAACCCGTAATAGCATGTCCTGATGTACAACCTCCAGCATAACGGGTGCCAAAACCAATACATACTCCGGATAAAATTAAAATTAAAAACCCTTTTAAAGACATCGCGATCTCATAACTAAAGATTTCGTCTGGAAAATACGACTTTGCTGGATTTGAAAACCCTAACTCTGTTAACTCTTCAATTGTTGTAGGATTTAAATCAATTGCTTGATTAGGTATTAAATAATTTGACGAAATAAACCCACCTATAATAAGTCCTGCCACAAAAAGCAAGGCAAAATCTCTTTCTTTCCAATCTTTTTTAAAATAGTTTGATACCCTACCTGCACCAGCAATTGTACATAATGTTTCAAAATTGGTTGATGCTCCAAAATTTTTACCAAAGTAAAAATATAAAAACAACGTTAGTGCTATTAGAGGGCCTCCAACAAACCATGGCCAAGGCTGTAAAACAATTTCCATATTATGATCTTATTTGAGTGTTAATATAATGCATAATCTGAGCTGTAGCTCCAACATTTTTTTTAATGTACGTTTTATTTACTTTACCCATTTCATTTCTATAATTTATATCATTTTTTAACATCCTTAAAGTACTTGAAAATTCGGATTGGTTATGAACAGAAATACACCCTTTTAAGTTAACTAAGTCTAATGCTTCTTTAAACTTAGAATATTCTGGACCAATAACAATAGGAATCCCAAATATGGCTGGTTCTAATATATTATGCAAACCTGTTCTAAATCCTCCTCCTACATATGCAGTATCTGCATAAGAATATATTTTAGTCAATAAGCCTACAGTGTCAATAATAAATACTGAGTACTCTGAGAGATTCTTCCCCGATTTTTCAGAATATAAAATGGTTTCTTTTTTTAGTGATTTTTTTAATTTCAATATAGAATTGTGATCAATAGTATGGGGTGCTATAATAAATTTTTCATCTTTAGATTTATTAATATAATTTATCAAGAAATCTTCTCCTTCATTCCAAGTACTTCCAGCGACAATAGTATATTGATTATTTTTAAATTCTGATATAAATGACAAGGTATTGTCTTGTTCTAAAATTTTTGAAACACGATCAAAGCGTGTATCTCCTGTTAAGGAAGTATTATTAAAATTTATCGATTCTAATAGATTCATTGAGTAACTATCCTGAACAAAAAAATGATGAAATGCGTTCAAAGACTTACGCAACCATTTCCCTGTAAACTTAAAAAATATCTGATTTTTTCTAAAAATACCTGAAACCAAAATTGTAGGTATAGATTGTTTTTTTAGCTGCCTGAGTAAATTAGGCCAAAATTCATATTTAACAATAATGGCAATTTCTGGATGAACCAGCTCTACAAATTTCTTCATATTAGCTTTTGTATCAAAAGGCAAATAGCAAATAACATCTGCTAATTTAGAATTCTTTCTAATTTCATATCCAGAAGGTGAGAAAAAAGTAACTATAATTTTATGATCTTGCCAACTGTCTTTGGTGGATTCTATTATTGGAATAGCTTGCTCAAATTCACCTAAAGAGGCAATATGAAACCAAATTGTTCGATCTTCCCTTTTAATTGAAGAAAGATGCTGAAAAGTTTCTTCTCTACCATTTACAAATAATTTAATTTTTTTATTAAAAATCGCATAGATTCTTAAAAAAAAATAGGCAAAATGTGTTATGAAGTTATAGAGAAAAGTCATCCATGTAAATGTACAAAATAGCATATAAAAAAAACGCCCAAACTTTGTTTGGACGTTTAATATTTTAAAGTGCTATTGACTATGCCTCGAAAGGAACAACAGAAACGTAAGATCTGTTATCTTTTTTCTTTCTAAAAGCAACAACTCCATCAACTTTAGCATGTAATGTATGGTCTTTACCCATATATACATTTTCGCCTGGATTGTGAGTAGTCCCTCTTTGACGAACAATGATATTACCAGCAATTGCTGCTTGTCCTCCAAAAATTTTAACTCCTAGTCGTTTCGATTCTGATTCTCTACCATTCTTCGAACTACCTACTCCTTTTTTATGTGCCATGATTCTATGGTTTTAAAATTGAAATTTTTTATTTACTTAACACCTCTATTAATTCTGCTTTCTTTAAAGAGGTATATCCTGAGATCCCTTTTTCTTTAGCTAAAGCCTTTAATTGAGCTACAGTCATAGAACTTACATCAACAGATGCTGTTTCCTTTACTTCAGCTTTTGGAGCTTTTACTGCTATTTCTTCCTTTTTAGGAGCAGCTGCTTTTTTTACTGGAGCTTTCTTTGCACCTGATGCAGCAATACTCTCAATTAGAATTTCACTTAAATACTGACGGTGTCCGTTTTTCTTTTTGTAACCTTTTCTTCTTTTCTTTTTGAAAACGATTACTTTATCACCTTTAAGGTGACCTAAAATTTTGGCCTTTACTTCGGCTCCTTCTATAGCTGGGGCGCCAATAGTTACATTTTTACCATCTTCTAAAAGCATTACCTTGTTGAAAGTTACTTTCGAACCTTCTGCTTCTTTTAAACGATGAACGTATACTTTTTGGTCTTTTGCTACTTTAAACTGCTGCCCTGCTATCTCTACAATTGCGTACATACTATTAAGTTTGTTATTAGCTTTAATTAATTTTTTACATATTCAAAAACTGAAAATGCGGGTGCAAATATACTTTTATTTTTAAAATAAAACAATAGCTAGTGGTCAAAAAAAATAGCCCATGTAATTAGAAACGGATTGAATTTAAAGCACAACCTATATTAGCGAATTTAAAGTAAAATTATTATTCCACATTTTATAGTGGTTAAAGAAAAAGAGCTAAAAAAAATTATTTAACCTTATTTACAATATAGATACCTGTAAGTATTATTATACCTGAAAATAGTTGAAGATAACTCACCTTTTCACCATCAATGAATCCCCAAATAATTGCAACGATTGGAATTAAATAGGCCACTGAAGTAGAAAAAACAGGTGTAGATATTTGTATTAATTTATTAAACATAATTTTTGCTAAACCTGTGCCAACTACCGAAAGTACTATTAAATACATAATGGAAGTATTTGTTTCAGGAGTAAATTCTACTGATGAGAAAAATCCTGAAAATACCAAGATCAAAAATACAGGGAATATTAATAAAATAAAGTGACCTGCGGTAATGCTCATCGCAGGAATATCTGATAAATGTTTTTTAATGATATTCACATTAAAAGCATATCCTAAAGAAGCTATAAGTACAAAAATGGCATACCAATAGTTTTGATTAGGGTTTAAAGAAGAACTTTCTAATATTAACATAATTGTACCTATCAAGCCAATAAGCACTCCAACTAATTGAACTCTTTTAAATACCACTCCAAAAAATAATGTAGCTACAATAAGCGCATTTAATGAGGTTAAAGAGTTTAGTATTGAAGCTACAGAACTATCTATTCCTGTGATTGCAAATGCAAAAAAGAATGCAGGAAATAAAGTGCCTAATAAAGAACTAACAACAATATACTTCCATTGATGTTTTTGAATTTTTTTCAAACTTCTAAATCCAATTAAAAGCACAAATACTCCAGCAATAAATGTTCTCAATGCACCCAATTGTATTGGGGTTAAACCAACTAAAGATTTTTTTATTAGGATGAAAGAACTTCCCCAAATAATTGCTAAAACTATTAGGTAAATCCACTTTTTATAATCGTTACTCATTATCTGTTTATTAATGACTTACAAAAATGGAATAAATCTTAAGATATACGTCATTAAATGTATAAATTTGTAATATAAAAAAATCCTAAAAAGCAATTATGAATACTAAGTCATTTTTTTTATCACTTATGCTTAACATTCTTTTGCTTTGGTCTTGTTCGGTTGATCGTGAAAATCTAACGACTAAAGATCTAAAAAGTGATATTCCGAAAATAACAAATATTCAAACTGTATCTTTTGCTGTTTCAGGAATGACCTGTGAAATTGGTTGTGCTAAAACAATTCAATCTAAGCTTTCAAAAAAAGAGGGTATTACAGATGCAATAGTAGTTTTTACAGATAGTATTGCTACTGTGTCATTTGATAGCAGCAAAACCTCTACAAAAGAAATAAGCTCGTTTATAACTGGTATAGCAGGAGGTGACGCCTATACCGCATCTGAATTAAAGTCTAAAAAATCTTTATAATTTAAACTCATTATAAAGAAAAGGCTTCTACAAATAGAAATTTATTTTAGTAGTTTTTAATTTACCTTTGTGAAAATATTCATTCAGATGAAAAATCGATTTCCTACGATTGTTAAAGTTACTTTAGTAAGTCTTTATTTAATATTTTTAGCTGGGTCAATTGTTAGAATGACTGGCTCTGGAATGGGTTGCCCTGACTGGCCAAAATGTTTTGGTTACTACATACCTCCAACTTCTGAAGAACAGATTATATGGCAACCAAACACAACATATGAAGAAGGGATTATTATCATTAAAGATGAGGCTCTTTATGTGGCTGAAAAACAAATAAAAACATCTGCAGCTTTTAATGAAAGTAATTGGGAAGAATACACCAAACACGAATATGCAACTTTTAATAAATTTCACACTTGGGTAGAGTACATTAATAGATTGATAACTGTACTATCTGGTTTTATTTTTCTATTTCTACTTGCTGGTTCACTAAAATTTAGAAAGGAGAATAAGTGGATTCCAATACTATCATTTATTGCCTTTTTCTTTATGTTAGTTGAGGCTTTTTTAGGGAAAATGGTTGTTGATAGTAATTTAAAACCTACAATGATTACCATTCATATGGTAATAGGTTTATTAATTATTGGCCTTATACTCGGAATTTTATTTATCATTAGAAGAAACAAAACATTCTTCAAGTATCATTCATTATTTAACAGGCTTCTAATTGTATCAATTATTTTTTCTTTGATTCAGATAGCAATGGGAACTCAGGTTCGTCAATTTATTGATGAACAAGTTAAATTATTTGGTTTTGAAAATAAAGAGTACAGCCTAATGAACCCCAGCTTTAAATTTTATTTTCATAGATCATTTACCATTGCAATTATCCTTGTGAATTTTGGATTATTTTATCTAAACCAACTTCATGGGTTAGGTTATAAATTAGTAAAATGGATTCTAGTTTTGCTTTTTTTAGAAACCATTACTGGAATTTTAATGTATTACGCAGAATTTCCATTAGGAACCCAGGCAATTCATTTACTTTCTGGGGCTCTATTATTTGGAGTTCAGTTTTATCTGTGGCTACAAAGTAGAAAAACACAATAACGAATTAAATAACGAATTAGAATTTCTATAATGTTAGTTTATTTCTCCCATTGAAAAGTTTCCATCAAATGGAGGATATCATTTTTTATGTAGTTTACTGCCGGAAGCAAAGAGTCATAATTTGGTTTAATCTTAAAATATAAGGCTCCTTTTATAAAATGATTTGTGCTATCTGTGATATGAAATTGAATATGTGAAGCTGCATTTCCAGTAATATCATACAACGTCCCAAATACCCTTTCCTTATTCTTTACATAGTCTTTTGAAGAAATTTGTTCTGCTCTTGAAGTATGCTTAAAAACTAATTTTTCTGACTCTAACAATAGCTCTCGAAGATTTCCATCTATTTTTCTGTAAGTAATATCTATTGATGCCTTTAATCTTGGGTATTCTAACTTAAGCCAATTGTTGGGGCTGTCTTTTAATTTTACTCTTTCAGAAAACTCAAATGTATAAGGTCTTTTCAAAATTAATTCTTGATAGGTTGGCTTGATATATTCTAAATTCAAGAATGCTTTTGGCTTAGGTAAAGTTTCCTCAGAGCAAGAAGTAAATAAAATAATAATAATACTAAAAAAAAATCTACTCATGATTTCTTGTAACCTTTAATTGTTTAATTCGCTTTCTATCCAATGCCTCGATAGTAAAAGTGTATCTATTAAAATTTATTTTTTCGCCAATTTTTGGAAATTTCCCAGATATTTCTAAAATAAAACCCGCTATCGTTTCAGACTCACCCTTGTATTCCTCAAATTTTTCTTCTTTTGTGTCTTCTAAAACTTTACAAAAATCTTTAATCGTAATTTTCCCATCAAAAATATAATTATTGGCATCAATTTTTGAATATGAAAGGTCATCTGTATCAAACTCATCATTAATTTCACCTACGATCTCTTCAATGACATCTTCTAAGGTAACAATACCACTGGTTCCACCATATTCATCAACTACTATGGCTAAATGGTTTTTTCTTTCTCTAAATTCCACCAAAAGATCATCTAATTTTTTATTTTCTGGCACAAAAAATGGCTCTCTTAATAATTCTTGCCATTTAAAATCTTTATTATCGAGAAATCCTAACAAGTCTTTTGCATACAAAACACCAACAATATTATCAATAGAATCTTTATAAACTGGATTTCTAGAATAACCATGTTTTAAAATTTTTGTTAATACCTCATCATAAGATTCATCATAAGACAAGGCAAAAATATCTATTCTTGGCTTCATAATCTGAACGGTTTCGGTATTACCAAAACTGACAATTCCTTCTAAAATTTTTTGTTCCTCTTTTGTTGTTGATTCCTCAGAAGTGAGTTCTAATGCTTTAGATAGAATTTCTACTGAAAAATTTGAGTTTTTACTCCCTAGCTTTTTTTCAATAATATTGGTTAAATTTATTAAAGGGAAGCTTAAAGGAGTTAGAAAAAATGTAAGAAATTGAAGAGGCCTACTCATGAAATTACAGAACTTAAGGGCTCTTCTAGAGGCGTAAACCTTAGGTAGCACTTCTCCAAAAAGAAGAATAAGGAAAGTTACTAATATTACTTCAATTGAAAACTTAACTATACTTGAAGGTAGTGTAAAACCTAATATTGTTAGTGATAAATTTTGGTCTTTTAAAAAAACTTCTCCAAGTGATGCAAAAATTAATACAATGAGAATATTTATAAAATTATTAGTAATTAGAATTGTAGCTAGTAATTTACTGGGGTTTTGTAAAAGTATTACAACTGGGTTTTGTCCTTTAGTTTCATCTGAAATTTTGATAATATCTGTTTTTGACAAAGAGAAAAAAGCAACTTCAGTTCCAGATATTAAAGCAGAACAAAGAAGCAATACAATAAAAGAGATGCTAGCAATTAAAAACATGACGTCTAATTGAGCAATGTATAGTAATAAAATTTCAGAGTTTGAGTCCAAATAGTAAACTTTTATGATTTTTAAAATGGAAAATCGTCTTCAATAGTTGTATTTTTTTCTTGAGAGGTCGATATAGACGATTTATCATCACTAGGTAAAGCTGATCCTCCAGTTTCTTTTTTAGTTGATAAAAAAGTCATATTAACTACATGTATTTCTGTAGAATAACGTTTTTGACCTTCTTGCAACCATTGACGCGTCTTGATTCGCCCTTCACAATAAACCTTATCGCCTTTAGTTAAATATTTTTCACAAATTTCTGCAAGTTTATTTCTAACTACTATAGCGTGCCATTCTGTATTAGTAACTTTTTGTCCAGTTTGCTTATTCGTATAACTTTCATTAGTTGCTATTGGGAAACGCCCTATAGAGTTTCCTCCTTCAAAATAATTCATTTTTACTTCATCACCTAAATGACCTATTAATATTACTTTATTTATTGTTCCAGACATTAGTAATTGTTGATTTCTTCATCAAATGTACTAAAAAATTTGGTTGGGTTTCAGGTTGTATCCCTTCATGAAATTGGCAATCAATACCGAAGTAGGAAATAGCTCTAATGTATCCCAATTGGTTGTTGCCCTGTTATGATAATCAGTTTTTATAATCCAAAATTTTGTAAATAAATGTTGATGTGATAGCTTGTGTATTATTGAATCTTCGTTAAATAATTGAATTACTGCATTCGTAGAAACAAGAGCTTGAAATTCTGGTAAATTATCTAAATCTTCTAAATGAACTTCTTTGTTCGTTTCAATTAATGGGAATTGATATAACCCTTGCCAAATACCCTTTCCTTTTCGCTCTTCAAAAATTGTTTTATGTTCCTTGGTTACAAATACAAAAAAATTAAAATATTTCTTTTTAACTTTTAATTTCTTTTCTTTTACGGGTAATTGTTTCACTAATTCCTTTTCAAAAGCAATGCAATTTGAACTCATTGGGCATTGATGACAATTTGGGCTTTTTGGCTTGCACTGAAGAGCACCAAAATCCATAATTGCTTGATTATATACTCCTGGATTTTTGGTGTCTAATAATGATTGTGCTAAACTTTTAAACTCTTTGATGCCTTTTGTGCTATTTATAGGTGTATCAATTTTAAAAAATCTAGCTAAAACTCTGTAAACATTACCATCAACAACTGCAGCAGGTTCATCAAAACAAATTGAAGAAATGGCTGAAGCTGTATAATCTCCTATTCCTTTTAATTTAATAAGCTCTTTATAACTTGTCGGAAATTGACCACATAGCTCGTTTGAGATATATTTAGCAGTAAAATGAAGGTTCCTTGCTCTAGAATAATACCCTAAACCTTGCCACATTTTTAAAACTTTACTTTCTTCTGCATTTGCAAGATCTTCAACTGTTGGAAAAACAGTAGAAAAAGTTAAGTAATAACTCATTCCCTGAGATACTCTTGTTTGTTGAAGTATGATTTCAGATAGCCAAACAAGATAAGGGTCTCGAGTTTTACGCCAAGGTAAATCTCTTTTTGTTTGTAAATACCAGTAAATTAATGTGTTAGAAAAATTCATTAAAAATGATTACGCCTACAATATTACGTCTTAAAATTGATATATTTTTATCTGTTTCTTTTTATGGAATAGATTAATTATCATATATTTGCCAGCAAATTTTTAGGGAAAAATATAAATTATAGAACATGACGAAAGCAGATATTGTGTCGAAAATTTCGGACAAATCAGGAATTGAAAAAGCAGATGTGCTAGCAACAGTAGAAGCATTTATGACAGAAGTGAAAAGCGCTTTAGAACAAGGAGACAATGTTTACTTAAGAGGTTTTGGAAGCTTTATTATTAAAACTAGAGCAGAAAAAACTGGAAGAAATATTTCTAAAAACACTACTATCAAAATTCCAGCTCATAATATTCCAG
>CAJXSU010000011.1 GCA_913061465.1 uncultured Flavobacterium sp. | reverse complement strand
ATTTAGGATTTAAAGATGATGTTGTAACTGTTAAGAATGGTTATGGTAGAAATTATTTAATTCCTCACGGATATGCTGCTTTAGCTACTACTTCTGCAAAGAAAGTATTAGCTGAAAACGTAAAACAAAGAGCTTACAAAGAAGCTAAATTAATTGAAGACGCAAATGTTATTGCTGAAACAATTAAAGGATTAGAAATTAAGATTGCTTCAAAGGTTGGGTCTGGAGACAAATTATTTGGTTCAGTAAACAACATTAATTTAGCAGAAGCTATTGCCAAATCTGGAACTGACATTGATAAAAAATTCATCAAAGTTGTTGGTGGTTCTGTTAAAAGATTAGGTAAATATGAAGCTGCTATTAGATTACACAGAGAAGTAGTTGCTGATATTACTTTCGAAGTAGTTGCTGAAAGCTAATCTATCAGATCACATTTGATAAATAAAAAAAACTCAAGCTATGTTTGAGTTTTTTTTATTTATTATCATTAAGAAAAGTGAATATTTCTAAGAATATAGTATACCAATATGAAATATAGAAAACTTACCAAGGAACAGTTTGAGTCTTTACATCAAGAATTTGCTCAATTTTTAGCGACTCAAAAAATAGATGTAGACGAATGGAATAAAATGAAATCTCAAAATTCTGAACTAGTAGAGAATGAGTTAAGCGTTTTTAGTGATATGGTATGGGAAGATGTTTTAAACAAAGTAGAGTATTTAGAACATTTTTCTCAGAAGTCAGTGAATTTTTTTAAATGTGAAAAAGAAGCTGTTTATAGAATTGTAATTAAAATTAATAAGGAGATAGATTTACTTTCTGAACAAGGTTATAAGTGGCTATTAGAAAATCCAAAGGATAAAGCCGTAGACTATTTAAAAGGAAGTAAAGTTTATTCAAAGGAAAAAAATATTGAAATTTTTAATTTAATTGAAAAAGGGAGTCAGATTTCAAGAGGGGAATTATATGAATTCTTCAATCGATTAACATCTTAATTAAATGTTCAGTACCTTCTTGAGCTTTACTTTTTATAAATGTTACATTATAATTTTTAGAGATAGGAGGAACAGGGTCTATAACATATATAGGAGTGTTTTTTGAAATATAATTAACTAACCCAGCAGCTGGATATACTTGCATAGATGTTCCAATAATAACTAACAGTTCCGCATCCTTAGTTAGTTCTATGGCTTTTTCCATTTCAGGAACTTGTTCGCCAAACCAGACAATGTGTGGGCGTAATTGATTTCCATTTTCATCAACATCACCAAGGTTTAGGTCTTTAGACCAATCTAAAACATGATTTTCATTTTTAATACTTCTTACTTTTCTTAATTCACCATGAAGATGTACTATTTTTGAACTCCCTGCTCTTTCATGTAAATCATCTACATTTTGAGTAATAATATGAATTTCAAAATACTTTTCAAGTGTTTTAAGGTTCATATGTGCTCTGTTAGGACTAACCTGTAGTAATTGTCTTCTTCGTTGATTATAGAACTCTAAAACAAGTTCAGGATTCCTATTAAAGGCCTCAACAGTAGCAACATCCATTACATCATGTCCTTCCCATAAACCATCAGCATCTC
This sequence comes from uncultured Flavobacterium sp., assembly GCA_913061465.1. Lineage (GTDB taxonomy): Bacteria > Bacteroidota > Bacteroidia > Flavobacteriales > Flavobacteriaceae > Polaribacter. The sequence goes on along the minus strand of CAJXSU010000011.1, from coordinate 39,989 downwards.
TAAACGTTTTTATACCACTTTCGGCACTCATTCCAGCACCTGTTAAAACCACCATTTTTTTCAAAGACAAAGAAATTTTAAAATTAGTATGTTTGTTGAACCATGTTAAATAACAATACAAAGTTACTTACTTATTTAGAGGGTTTTGTAACAGAAAAGAGAAAAAATCTTTTTAGACAAATTTTAAAAAATAGAACAAGGCATTTTACAGTTGTATTAGAAGATATTTATCAACAACACAATTCTAGTGCTGTGATTAGATCTTGTGAAATTTTTGGAATACAAGATGTTCATGTGATTGAAAATAAATACATAAGTAATGTTTCTAAAAATATTGCCAAGGGTTCTCAAAAATGGTTATCATTTCATAATTATAAAAAGGAAACTAATAATACAAAAACGTGTTTAAATAGCCTAAAAGGTAAAGGTTATCAACTCATTGCTACATCTCCACATCACAATTCATGTTTGTTACATGATTTTGATATTACTAAAAAATCTGCATTTATTTTTGGAGTTGAAAAAACAGGAGTTTCAAATGAAGTTATTAATAATGCCGATGGAATTTTAAAAATCCCTATGGTCGGATTCACCGAAAGTTTAAATATCTCGGTTGCCGCTGCAATAATTCTCGAAAACCTTACCTATAAATTAAGAACGAGTTCTATTAATTGGAATTTAACACACAAAGAAGAAGAAGAACTTTATACTCAATGGATAGAAAAGACAATAAAAAATGTTGATAAAATAAAAGAACATTTTTTAAAAGATGAATAGCTAGAACTAGATATTTAACTCTATTAAATAAATTAATTTTTCACTGTAATTTTTTCAATAGTAGCAATAGAATCACAACGTACAACCCAAAGTTGTAATTCTTCTTTGAAATGTTTTCCAGTGATAAAATATTCAGGGCATGATTTTTTATGTTGATTACTTTTTCCAAAATCTACATCACCATTTTTTAGAATTGAGAGAATAGCTGATGAATCTATTGCTTTAACTTTCATAAATGATTTAACATTTTCAGAATAATGAAGTTTTTTTGTTCTAATAGTCTTTAGAGTTCTAGCATCCATTCCGTAATCAAAAGAGACATCTTTTCCTTTCCAAATAAAATAAACTACGATACTTCCAAAGGAAACACCAATTAGATAGTAAATAAAACGTTTAAATAAATTCATGATTCAAAATTAGTATAATTTAAATAATTGATGCTAATTTATCTTCTTAATAAACTGGAATTAGCTCTAAATTCTCTTAAGACGTTGTTTTTGTTATATTTTACTAAAAACCAATAATATGATGACGGTAATTTGTCTCCGTTAGAATTATAGCCATCCCAACCTTTTTCATAAGGTTTAATTTTTGTAATAATTTTACCAAATCTATCATAGATGATTATATAACACTCTAAATCATTTTCTAAATCAGTAATATTCCATGTATCGTTTATGCCATCATTATTTGGGGTGAAAAATTTCGGGTAACTTAAAAAAAAAATCAATAGTTTTATTAATACAAGATCCAGAAATATCTCTAATTGTAATAAAATTTTAATCTACCATTAATTGGGTATAAAAATTATATAAATATCAAATTTATATCTCTAAAAGGTAAATCAAACCATTCAGAAACAGTTTTATTAGTTAAAACGCCATGATAAAAATACATGCCATTTCTAATGGTTTTATCAAATCTAGCCGCATTTTCAAAACCTCCCTCTTCAGCAATGTTAAGAAGGTAAGGCGTAAACATATTACTAATGGCAAAAGATGCAGTTCTAGCATACCTAGAGGGTATATTAGGAACACAATAATGAATAACTCCGTGTTTTTCAAATGTAGGATTTGAATGAGAGGTTACTTTTGAGGTTTCAAAACATCCTCCTCTATCAATACTAACATCTACAATGATTGCACCTTTTTTCATGGTTTGAATTGTAGCATCTGAAACAACTACAGGTGTTCGTTCTTTCCCTCTAATTGAACCAACAGCCACATCACATCTTCGTAAAGCTTTGGCTAGTGTTTTTGGTTGAATTGTAGAAGTATAAATAGGGGTATTTAAACAATGTTGTAGTTTTCTTAGTTTAGTTATTGAGTTGTCAAAAACTTTTACTCTAGCTCCTAAACCTAATGCTGATCTGGCCGCAAATTCACCAACAGTACCTGCACCAATAATCACGACATCTGTTGGTGGTACTCCTCCAATATTTCCAAGAAGTAGTCCATTCCCTTTATTTAGATTACTCATTAATTCTGCAGCAATTATTATAGAAGCTGTTCCTGCAATTTCACTCAATGATTTCACAATAGGATAAACACCATGTTCATCTTTAATATAATCAAAAGCAACTGCTGTTATTCTTTTTTTTGAAAGCGCTTCAAAATAATTTTTTGTTTGAGTTTTAATTTGCAGTGCTGAAATTAAAATGCTTTGAGGTGATATCATAGCAATCTCATCTAATGTAGGCGGAGCTACTTTCAAAACAATATTACAAGAAAAAACTTCTTTGGTATCATAAGATATTTTTGCTCCCGCTTCTGAGTATTCATTATCAGAATAATTAGAGCCTTCTCCAGCACCAACCTCAATTACAATGCGATGACCATTATTTGTTAAGGCAGAAACCGCATCTGGAGTTAAGCAAATTCTTTTCTCTTCAAAAAGTGTTTCTTTTGGGAGTCCTATATATAATTCTCCTTTCTGCTTTTTTATTTCTAACATTTCTGTTTGAGGAATTAATTCCTCTTTACTAAATGGAGAGAATGCACTCATAATTTATTTGAGTTGAATATTACGTTGCTTATCATCTAACTTAGTTAAATAAATATTATTTGTTATTAAAGGTAGTAAATTTTTAATAACTGAAGGCCATTCTATAAGACACCAAGCATCTGTGTGAAAATAGTCTTCAATACCAATATTATAAGCTTCCTCCTCACTATTAATCCTGTAAAAATCAAAATGATAAATAGTATTATTGTTTAATGTAATGTATTCATTTACAATTGAGAAAGTAGGAGAACTTATTGAGTCATCAGATCCTAATTCTTTACAAATTTCTTTTATTAGAGTTGTTTTTCCAGCACCCATCTCTCCATGAAATAGGAGTACCTTATGCTCAGAGTATTTTATGATATCCTTTGCAACTTGATTAATATTTAATAATGAGTAGTTTTCATTCATAGGTTATAAGAAATTATTTAGGACTATAAACAGCACAAGGAATTATCATTTCTTCTAAAGATACTCCTCCATGTTGATATGTATTCCTATAGTAATTTACAAAATGATTATAATTATTGGGATAAGCGAAAAACAAGTCTTCTTTCGCAAAAACAAAAGGGCTATTAAAACTAATACTAGGTAAAAAAATATCTTTTGGATTTTTCACAGCAAAAACATCCTTTTCTGAATACGAAATACTTTTCCCTGTTTTGTATCTCAAATTTGAACTTATGTTCTTATCACCTATAATTTTTGTAGGATTTTTACAGTTAATAGTTCCATGATCAGTTGTAATAATTAGTTTTTGTTCGAGCTGTTGAGCTTTTTTAATGATTTCAAATAAAGGTGAATTTTTAAACCAGCTAACAGTTAAAGACCTGTATGCTTTATCATCTCCTGCTAGTTCTTTTATAACCTCCATTTCAGTCTTAGAATGTGAAAGCATGTCAACAAAATTATAGACAAGTACAGTTAAGTCATTTTGTTTTGTTCCATTATAATTTGTTGCTAATTCTTTTCCATCTTTTAAAGAAGTAATTTTATAATATTCATGTTTAATTGAAAGATTTAATCTTTTAATTTGATGTTTTAAAAACTCATTTTCAAACATATTTTTACCGCCTTCATCTGTGTCATTTTTCCATAATCCTGGATGTTGTTTCTCCATTTCAGAGGGCATTAAGCCAGAAAATATAGAATTCCTTGCATATTGTGTAGCAGTTGGGAGAATACTATAATAAGAATATTCTTCATCTTTCTTATAATAATTATTTATTAAAGGTTCCAGCATTCTATATTGATCGTATCTTAAATTATCGATTACAATCCATAAAACACTCTGATTACTAGATAGATTAGGAACAACATAATCTTTGAACATCGTATGTGAAAACGTAGGTCGATCAGATGTTGTTAAATATTTTTGATAATTTTTTTTAATAAATTTATAAAATAAATTATTTGCTTCAGATTTCTGACTTTCCAGAATCTCAAGCATACTAGAGTCATTAATGTTTTCCAATTCAAGTTCCCAATGCACTAGTTTTTTGTATAATATAACCCAGTCTTCATATGAATTTACAGACATTAAATCCATTGATATTTTTCGAAACTCTTGTTGATAGTTGGAAGAAGTCTTTTCTGATATTAATCTCGAGTGATCAAGATTTTTTTTAAGGCTCAGTAGAATTTGATTTGGATTAACAGGTTTTATGAGGTAATCTGCAATTTTAGAACCAATTGCTTCTTCCATAATATATTCTTCCTCACTTTTTGTAATCATCACCACAGGTAAGTTAGATTGTAATTGTTTAATTTCTGATAATGTTTCTAAACCGTTAATTCCTGGCATATTTTCATCTAAAAAAACAATATCAAAATTAGAATTTTTAACTAATTCTATGGCATCAGTTCCATTTGTACATGAAGTGAGATGGTACCCTTTTTGTTCAAGAAATAAAACATGAGGCTTTAATAAATCTATTTCATCATCAACCCATAAAATTTGAATACTACTCATAAATAAATTTTTTTATTATTTAAAACGTTAAAAGTATTTATTTGTTATACTTTGAATACTTTGAAAATGATAAAATATTCCTAATAAAGATAGATTATACTTTGTAAAGCGTAAATTTAGGCTTTAGTTTGTAATCTTAAAGCAAAATAGAAGATTTGAATTACCTATCAACAAATAAATTGAAAATATTAAATGATCCTATATATGGTTTTATAAGAATACCAAATAGTTTAATTTTTGATATTATTGAGCATGCAAGTTTTCAACGCTTAAGAAGAGTATCACAAATGGGACTGTCTAATCTTGTGTATCCCGGGGCTAATCATACACGTTTTCATCATGCTTTGGGATGTCTTCATTTAATGCAGAAAGCCATAAATGTATTAATTGCAAAAGGAGTGAAAATTTCAAAAGATGAAGAAACTGCTTTATGTATTGCTATTTTACTTCATGACATTGGACATGGTGCCTTTTCTCACGCTCTTGAGCACAGTATTGTAACAGGTATTACTCATGAGGAGATTTCATTGAAATATATGCAACGTCTCAATATAGAATTTAATGGAAAATTAGATTTAGCAATTAAAATTTTTACAGGTAAATATCATCGTCTTTTTTTACAACAGCTAATATCTAGTCAGTTAGATATTGATAGATTGGATTATTTGAAAAGAGATAGCTTTTATACAGGTGTTGCTGAAGGAAATATTAGTTCAGATAGATTAATTGCAATGATGAATGTTGTCAATGATGAGTTAGTTATTGAAAAAAAGGGTATATATTCTGTTGAAAAGTTTTTAATAGCACGAAGATTAATGTACTGGCAGGTATATCTTCATAAAACTAGTTTGGTAGCAGAACATATGTTAGTTAAAGTTCTCATGAGAGCAAAAGAGTTAGCTGAAAAAAATATTGATTTATACGGGAGTTCTTCTTTGCGTTATTTCTTGTACAACAAAACAAATAAAGATAATTTTGATGAAAAAGTTTTACAGTTATTTTCTAAGTTAGACGATTATGACTTGTTGTCTGCAATTAAAGAATGGACAAACCATCAAGATAAAATTATTTCTAATTTATCAAGTATGATAGTCAATAGGAATCTTCTAAAGATAGAAATTTTTGACGAAGTGGTTTCAGAAATTGATTTTTCAATTCATACAGACAGATTAATGAATTCATCTGGTCTAACCAAAAAAGAAGCTTCATATTTTGTGTTCAAAGGTGACATTTCTAATCAAGCCTATAACAAATATCAACCGATTAAGATTTTAAATAAAAATGGTGATATTGAAGATATAGTCCTAGCATCTGATCAATTAAATTTACAAGCACTCTCAAAACCAGTTAAAAAGTTTTTTATTTGCTATCCTAAGAAAATGGAATTAGCCTAATCTTACAATTTTTTATACTTTTGCAGAAGATGAAATTCACAGCCAATCAAATAGCTCAAATCCTAGAAGGTGAAATTGAAGGGGATTCTGAAGCCGAAGTTTCTAGACTCTCAAAAATAGAAGAAGGTATAAACGGATCTTTAACATTTTTATCAAACCCTAAATATAATTCTTACCTATACACAACTAAAGCTTCAATAACTATTGTTAATGATACTTTTAAATTAGATAAACCTGTTAACACAACTTTGATAAGAGTCAAAGATGCTTATAAAGCTTTTTCTAAAGTACTGGAATTTTACAATCAAGTTAAGAATAATAAATTAGGAAGGGAAGAACCTAATTATATATCGAACTCAGCAACTATTGGCATAGATGAGTATATTGGTGCATTTAGTTATATTGGTGAAAATGTCAATATTGGTGCAAATGTAAAAATTTATCCAAATGTTTATATCGGAGATAATGTTACGATAGGTGATAATTGTTTAATCTTTTCAGGAGTAAAAATTTATTCAGAATCAGAAATTGGAAATGATTGTACATTTCATTCAGGAGCTATTATTGGTTCAGATGGATTTGGTTTTACACCCAACGAAAAGGGGGAGTTTGTTAAAATACCACAAACTGGAAATGTTATTATAGAAAATAATGTAGATATTGGGTCAAGCACAACTATTGATAGAGCTACACTTGGATCAACAATCATAAGGAGTGGAGTTAAATTAGATAATCAAGTTCAGATTGCTCACAATGTTGAAATAGGTAAAAATACTGTTATTGCAGCACAGACTGGTATAGCAGGATCAACTAAGTTAGGTGAGGGGTGTATGATTGGAGGTCAAGTAGGTATTGCCGGACATTTAACCCTAGGAAGTTTTTTAAAGATACAAGCACAGTCTGGAATTTCAAAAAACTTGAAAGACCACGAAGTAGTTCAAGGATCGCCAGCGTTTGGTTATTCTGATTTTAATAAATCATATGTATACTTTAAAAATTTACCTAAAACTATTAGTAGATTTAACAAATTAGAAAAAGATCTTAATACTCAAAATTTAAATGATGAGTAAAAAACAGAAAACAATACAAAAGGAGGTTAGTTTGTCAGGTGTAGGACTTCATACTGGTAATGAGGTTAAAATGACATTCAAGCCTGCCCCTGAAAATCATGGATTTGCTTTCAAAAGAGTTGATTTAAAAGGAAGTCCAACAATAGAAGCAAAAGCAGAATATGTTATTAATACCCAAAGAGGTACTAATCTTGAAAAGAATGGTGTTTTAATTCAAACTTCAGAGCATGTATTAGCCGCCGCAGTTGGTTTAGATATTGATAATTTAATGATTGAAATTAATGCATCTGAACCTCCTATTATGGATGGCTCATCCAAGTTTTTTGTGAAAGCATTAGAAAAAGCTGGAATTAAAACTTTGGATGCTGATATTGAAGAATATATAGTTAAAGAAATTATTTCACACAAAGATGAAATAACGGGGAGTGAAATAATTTTAATGCCTTCTGATGAATACCAAGTTACTACCATGGTAGATTTTGGTACAAAAATCCTAGGAACCCAGAATGCAACTCTAGACAAAATTTCAGATTTTAAAGAAGAAATAGCAGGTGCAAGAACTTTTAGTTTTCTTCATGAAATAGAAATGCTATTAGAAAATGATCTTATCAAAGGAGGTGACCTCAATAATGCTATTGTATATGTTGACAAAGAATTATCTAATACAACGATGCAGAAATTAAAAAAAGCATTCAAAAAAGAAGATATTAAAGTTAAATCTAATGGAATCTTAGACAATCTAAATTTACATTGGGCAAACGAGGCAGCAAGACATAAACTTCTTGATGTTATTGGAGATTTAGCATTAACAGGGACGCGTATTAGAGGTAAGATTATTGCTAACAAGCCAGGGCATCTAGTTAATACACAATTTGCAAAAAAATTAGCAAAGGTTATAAAGTTAGAAAAAAGGAATAATATTCCTCAAATTGATTTAAATGTTCCTCCATTAATGGACATTCATCAAATTATGGATATTTTACCACACAGACCACCCTTCTTGTTTGTAGATAGGATTATCGAATTGTCAGATAAGCATGTTATAGGGATGAAAAATGTTACCATGAATGAAGGGTTCTTTACAGGGCATTTTCCTGGAGCACCTGTAATGCCAGGTGTACTTCAAGTTGAAGCTATGGCTCAATGTGGAGGTATTCTCGTTTTAAGTACTGTTCCTGACCCAGAAAATTATTTAACTTACTTTATGAAAATAGATAAAGTTAAGTTTAAACAAAAGGTATTACCAGGTGATACATTAATATTTAAAGCAGAATTGATTACACCCATAAGAAGAGGTATTTGTCACATGCAAGCCTATGGATATGCTAATAACAGATTAGTTGTTGAAGCTGAGTTAATGGCACAAATATCAAAAAGACCAGAATTATGAATCAACCATTAGCATACGTTCACCCTCAAGCAAAAATAGCTAGAAATGTTGTTATCGAGCCATTTACAACGATACATGCTAACGTTCAAATTGGATCAGGAACTTGGATTGGATCTAACGTAACTATTATGGAGGGTGCTAGAATTGGTAAGAATTGTAGAATATTTCCAGGTGCAGTAATATCTGCCATTCCTCAAGATTTAAAATTTGAGGGAGAAGATTCTCTTACAATTATTGGTGACAATACAACAGTTCGTGAATGTGTAACTATCAATAGAGGAACTAGTGCCTCAGGTGAAACAAGGATAGGAAAAAATGTATTAATTATGGCGACAGTTCATATTGCCCATGATTGTAATATTGGTGATAATGCTATTGTTGTTAATGGTGTAGCCTTGGCAGGTCATGTTACTGTTGGAGAGTATGCAATAATTGGAGGCCTAGCTGCAATTCATCAATTTATACACATAGGAGACCACGCAATGGTCTCTGGAGGATCTCTTGTCAGAAAAGACGTGCCACCATACACAAAAGCTGCTAAAGAGCCTTTATCCTATGTGGGAATTAATTCTATAGGCTTACGTCGAAGAGGTTTTTCAACAGAAAAGATTAGTGAAATTCAGAATATTTACAGAATATTATATCAAAAAAATTATAACACTACTCAAGCTGTTGAGAAAATTGAAGCTGAAATGGAAGCTACTTCTGAAAGAGATGAAATATTACTATTCATTAGAAATTCACAAAGAGGTATTATGAAGGGATATTGGGGAGGTTAATCAAATTTTTTATAAAAATAATTTTAAACATTAAACAAGTATCACATCAAATATGGCAACAACATCAGATATCAGAAACGGATTATGCATTAGGTATAATAACGACATATACAAAATTATAGAATTTTTACATGTAAAACCTGGAAAAGGTCCTGCTTTTGTTAGAACAAAACTTAAAAGTGTTACCAATGGAAAAGTGATTGATAATACTTTTCCAGCCGGAAGAAAAATTGAAGATGTTCGTGTAGAAACCCACAAATTTCAATACTTATATAATGAAGGGGAAACCTATCATTTTATGAATAATGAGGATTACAGTCAGATTGAATTACAAAAAAACACATTAGATTCTCCAGATTTAATGAAAGAAGGAGAGACAGTAACTATAGTCATTAATTCTGAAGATGATATGCCATTATCTGTGGATATGCCTGCCAGTGTAATTTTAGAAGTAATTCATACAGAACCCGGTGTTAAAGGTAATACAGCTACAAATGCAACTAAGCCTGCAAAAGTAGAATCTGGAGCTACTGTAAATGTTCCTCTTTTTATTAATGAAGGGGATAAAATTAAAGTAGAAACTTCAAAAGGAACTTATCAGGAAAGAATTAAAGTATAAGCTTTTTTGAATGAAATTTAAAACTGTACAAACTTTACAAAAAATAGCAACATTAATTGATGCAAAATTTGTGGGTGATCAAGATTTTAAAATTTCAGGTATTAACGAAATTCATGTTGTAGAGCCTGGAGATATTGTTTTCGTTGATCATCCAAAATATTATGGAAAAGCATTAGAATCTGCTGCAACAACTATTTTAATCAATAAAGAAGTTGAATGTCCAAATGGAAAATCACTGTTGATTTCTGACGATCCTTTTCGTGATTTTAATAAAATCACAAAACATTACTATCCTTTTATTAGTTCAAAAGAATCCATATCGGCTTCCGCCATTATTGGAGAAGGGAGTATAATTCAACCCAATGTTTTTATTGGAAATTATGTTACGATAGGAAAAAATTGTATAATTCATCCAAATGTTACTATTTATGACAATGCTGTAATAGGAGACAATGTGGTACTACATGCAAATACTGTCTTGGGAGCTGATGCGTTTTACTATAAGAATAGACCAGAGGGCTTCGATCAATTAATTTCTGGAGGTAGGGTGATTTTAAAAGACAACGTTCATATTGGAGCTTCTTGTACAATAGATAGAGGAGTAACAGGAGATACAACAATAGGAGATGGAACAAAAATAGATAATCAGGTTCATGTTGGTCATGACACTAAGATTGGAAAAAAGTGTTTAATAGCCTCACAAACAGGTATTGCTGGATGTGTAATTATTGAAGACGGAGTAACGCTTTGGGGACAGGTTGGAACTAACAGTGGAATTACCATCGGAAAAGGTGCTGTTATTTTAGGTCAAACAGGAGTAACAAAGTCAGTACCAGGTGGTAAGACTTATTTTGGAACACCTATATCAGAGTCAAGGGAAAAGTTAAAAGAGTTAGCGTATTTAAAGAGATTAATTAGAGAAGAAAAGAAAAGATAATTTTCTTTTTTTGCTTCAAACAATAAAGTATTTTTGCACAATTATCAGATAAAATTATAACATGAGTGTTTTAGTAAATAAAGATTCAAAAATTATCGTTCAGGGTTTTACAGGTGGTGAAGGCACATTTCACGCGGGTCAAATGATCGATTACGGAACAAATGTAGTAGGAGGTGTTACTCCAGGAAAAGGAGGCCAAGAACATCTTGGAAAGCCTGTATTTAATACTGTGAAAGAAGCAGTAGATAAAGTAGGAGCTGATACTTCTATCATTTTTGTACCACCAGCTTTTGCTGCGGATGCGATTATGGAATCTGCAGATGCCGGGATCAAAGTAATCATTTGTATTACAGAAGGAATTCCAACCGCTGATATGGTAAAAGTAAAAGCATACATTGATGGTAAAGACTGTACGTTAGTTGGTCCAAACTGTCCAGGTGTAATTACTCCAGATGAAGCTAAAGTTGGTATTATGCCAGGATTTATCTTCAAAAAAGGTAAAGTTGGAATCGTTTCTAAATCTGGAACATTAACTTATGAAGCTGCTGACCAAGTTGTAAAACAAGGGTACGGAATTACAACAGCAATTGGTATTGGAGGGGATCCAATAATTGGAACAACAACAAAAGAAGCTGTTGAATTATTGATGAATGATGATGATACTGAAGCCATTGTTATGATTGGTGAAATCGGTGGTCAATTAGAAGCTGAAGCTGCAAAATGGATTAAAGCTGATGGAAATAGAAAACCTGTTGTAGGTTTTATAGCAGGTCAGACTGCACCAGCAGGAAGAACAATGGGACATGCAGGGGCTATTGTTGGCGGAGCAGATGATACCGCACAAGCAAAAATGAAAATTTTGGCAGAAAACGGCATATATGTAGTTGAATCACCTGCTAAAATAGGAGAAATGATTGCCAGTGTTTTAAAATAATAATTTGAACTAAAGCTATTTTGATAAAAATTCTCGTATTTAATACGAGGATTTTTTGTTGAAAAAAGAATTATATTTGAATATAAACTATTATTAACTTATGAAATTACTTGAAAATAAGACAGCAATCATTACGGGAGCTACTCGTGGAATTGGACGTGGAATAGCAGTTGAATTCGCAAAACAAGGAGCTAATGTAGCTTTTACCTTTAGTTCTTCTGTTGATGCAGCAAATGACCTAGAAATAGAATTAAATGCTTTAGGAATTAAAGCTAAAGGATATCAATCAAATGCAGCTGAATTTGAAACCGCTCAAGAATTAGCAAAAGAAATACTAAAAGAATTTGGAAGTATTGATGTGTTAGTTAATAATGCAGGAATTACAAAAGATAACTTATTAATGAGAATTTCTGAAGATGATTTTGATAAAGTAATTGATGTCAACTTAAAATCTGTTTTTAATATGACTAAAGCAGTTATCAGACCAATGATGAAGCAACGTTCAGGATCTATAATAAATATGAGTTCTGTAGTTGGTTTAAAAGGAAATGCAGGACAATCTAATTATGCAGCTTCAAAATCTGGAATACTTGGATTTTCAAAATCTGTTGCCTTAGAATTAGGTTCAAGAAATATTAGAAGCAATGTGATAGCTCCGGGTTTTATAGAAACTGAAATGACTGGAAAATTAGATGAAGCTACAGTTCAAAGTTGGAGAGACGCTATTCCTTTAAAAAGAGGAGGTAGTCCAGAGGACATTGCTAACGCTTGTGTGTTTTTAGCTTCTAATATGAGTAGTTACATTACTGGTCAAACCTTATCTGTAGATGGAGGAATGTTAACATAAATAAAAAATGTATTTATAAAATAACCTAGATACATTTGCTGTCTAGGTTTTTTTATATCTTTCAAACAAAATTAATTTTTTGGAAAAGTATTTAATCATATGGATTCTTCTTGGTTTAATTTTAAGTAGTTTTTTTGGTTATTATTTGTACTATTACAAGGTTAAACAACCAACTAAAATCAACTTACTTTTAGCAATAATTCGTTCAATCGTTTTTTTCTTAATTGGGTTATTACTAATAAATCCTTCAATACCTGAAGAGGTTTTATTTTCACAAAAGACAAAGCTTTCTGTTCTTGTGGATAATTCTTCATCAATCAAGTACTTTAAAAAAGATAGTCTAATAAGTCATATTTTAGAGGTTTTAAAAAATGATAAAAAACTAAATAAAAAATTTAATATTGATTATTATTCTTTTGGAAATAAATTCCAATTGAGTGATACTTTTAGTTTTAATGATAATCAAACAGACATATCTATTCCATTAAAAAAAATATCCAAAATTCAAAAAAACAGAAATAGTCCAATAGTTTTAATTTCCGACGGTAATCAAACCATAGGAAATGATTATTTATATACCAAAATTAAAGAACCTGTTTTTCCAATAGTTATAGGGGATACCAGTAAATATAAAGATGTAAATATTTCACAAATAAATGTAAATAGATATAGTTTCATTAATAATAAATTTCCAGTTGAAACAATTTTACAATATGATGGAGTTCAACCCGTAAGACTCCGTTATTCCATAGAAAATAACGGAAATATTATTTATAATAAAATAATTAATTTCACTCAGAAAAATAATTCTAGAATACTAAAAACCTTCATAAAATCAACGCAAGAAGGATTAAATGTATATAAATCAAAAATACAGTATTTAGAAAATGAAAAAAATAGAGCTAATAATCATAAGAATTTTTCAGTTGAAGTTAATAATAAACAATCTAAAATTTTAATTGTAAGTTCTTTTTATCACCCAGATTTAGGTGCTTTAAAGAAAGCTATAGAGCGTGATAAACAACGAAAAGTTAATATAGAAATTATAAAAAGTAAAAAACATCAAATAAATGATTGTCAACTAGTTATATTGTATCAACCAGATGAAAAGTTTAATTTATTATTAAAACAATTAAATAGTAATAAATTATCTTTTATGTTAATTACAGGTTCGAAAACAGATTGGTCTTTCATTAATAATAAATCTTTAGGGATTACTAAAAAGAACATTAATCAGCTAGAGAATTATTCTGCATCTTTTAACAATAGTTTTTTTACTTTTTCTCAAAAAAATATTGGTTTTGAAAATTTCCCACCATTATTAGACTATTTTGGAGAATTAAATATAGAGATACCACATCAAACACTGCTATTTCAAAATATTAATGGATATTCATCTCAAAACCCATTATTAGTTACTGCCAATGAAAGCAATCAGAAAAAAATATTTTTATTTGGAGAGGGTATATGGAAATGGAGATCTAGTAGTTTTCAAAAGAAAAATTCTTTTATAAATTTTGATAAATTTATAGGGAGTATTGTTCAGTATGCTTCAAATAAGAAAATAAGAGATCGTTTAGATATAGATATCAAGCCCTCATATAATATAAATTCGAAGATATTAATTAGTGCTTTTTATATAGATGAAAACTTTCAATTTGATAGTAGAGCAACACTATTATTTACCGTCTTAAATAAAAACACAAAAGAGAAGAAAATTCTTCCTTTCTCATTATCTGATTCTTCTTATCAATTATATTTAAATTCATTAGATTCTGGAAAATATGAATATATAGTGAGTGTTAATGAACAAGATATTTCAAAAAAAGGGAATTTTGTAGTAAATGATTTTTTAGTAGAAGAACAATTTACAAGTGCTAATAGTAACAAATTAGGGCTGTTAGCAAAGAAAACAAAGGGAGGGTTATATTTTGAAGATAATTACAATTTACTTGTAGATAAGTTAGTTAATGATGATGAATTTCTAATTGAACAGAAATCAAAACAAATCTCTAGCAATCTTATCAATAAAACATGGATGATGTTCGTTATTGTAACCTTATTATCTATAGAATGGATTATTAGAAAATATATTGGTAAAGTATAAATACCTACTGATTTTATTATATAATTTATATAACAGCTATAAAACAGAACATTAAGTTGTAAATTAGCATAAATATTAAAAATAAAAAAAATGGCAAATAATCAAATTGAATTTAAATTTCCAAAAGGAGCTCTAATCACAATAGGAATAGTTCTTTCATTAATTGTATTGATTTCAAAATCTGCAGTTACAATTGGTTCAGGAGAACGTGGTGTCCTATATGAATGGATTGGAGGAGTAGTAACTGATGTACCACCTTTAAATGAAGGTTTTAACCTAGTGATGCCCTGGAACAAGGTTTTTAAATACAATGTTAGACAACAAGAGTTATTTGAAGAAAAGATGTCTGTATTATCATCAAACGGATTAGAAATTAAATTAGACGCTTCTGTTTTATACCAAGCTACAACAGCTACAGTTGCCTTATTGCACCAAACTAGAGGTGAAGCCTATGAAGACGATGTAATTATTCCTGCAATTAGATCTGCTACTAGAAGTGTTGTTGGTAGATATACACCAGAACAATTATATTCTACAAAAAGAGATGCAATACAAACAGAGATATTTGAAGAGACTAAAAAGATATTAGGTCCTCAATACATCCAATTAAATTCGGTATTAGTTAGAGATGTAACACTTCCTCCAACAATTAAAACAGCTATTGAACGTAAGTTAAAACAAGAACAAGAATCTTTAGAATACGAGTTTAGATTGGTAACTGCTAAAAAAGAAGCAGAAAAGCAAATTATTGAAGCTCAGGGTAAGGCAGATGCCAACAGGATTCTAAGCGCTTCATTAAATGATAGAATTTTACAGGATAAAGGAATTGAAGCTACTATTAAATTATCCCAATCACCTAATAGTAAAGTAGTAATTATTGGTTCTGGAAAAAATGGAATGCCTATAATATTAGGAAATCAATAATTTTAACTCACTTCAAAAAAAAACCAGCTATTAAGCTGGTTTTTTTTATTACATAAAAACTTTAAATTAATTGATATTAAAATCAATTTAATATTTAATTATTTTTTTTTGTAGGCAATCTACTTCGTTCTATTTTACCATTTTTTAGCGCCTTATATATTTCATAACAATCAAGAACTGCTTCAATCATTTGTAAATCACTGGCATTTTTGACAAAATATTCGGAGTAGTTACAATCTGAAATTAACTTCATAAGGTCATTTCTATCCATTTCTAAATACTCCATCATGACCTCTCGGTCAAATTTACCTGCCATAATCTTACGAAGATTATCCTCTTTTTTGATTTTTTGAAGTTTTTTAAGTTGTTTAGGTTTTTTTCCAAATAACTTAAATAAGAAATCAACAGGTTGAAATAACGCTGCAATTGGTGAAGAAAAATCACCTGCTCTTGGTCTAGCAATTTCGTAAGTTTGCCTAATACCATTAATTTTAATTCTGGTAAATCTATCTTTGGGCACCTGTTTAACATCTACCTCTAATACACCAATTAATTTACTGGATCTAATAATAATTTCTTTTATTTCTTCAGACTTCTCATATAAAGCAATCAATAATTCATTTCCTTTTAACAAATCATTTGTTACCTTAATCTTTATTGAAGAATGCCCCAAATAAGAGACCATTATAGTATCATTTGTTTTAGCTGTTATTTCAAAAAATCCTTTATCATTAGTAATGGTACCCGTAACTGAATTAAGATTTAGTATATGGGAAGCACTTAAAGCTTTCTTTGTTTCAGTGTCTATTACTTGACCTTTTAGAATCTTAACAACTAAACTATCCGTCTGAGAGTAAACTTGTATTGAGAAGAAAAAAAAGAGTAATGTGATGAATTTCCTAAAATGCATGCAACAAAAGTAATGATTAAAAGACAATAAGAATGGTTAATGTTTTGTGAAAAAGTGTATTAAAGTGCGCACGAGAAGATTCGAACTTCCACATCCTAAACGGATACCAGCCCCTCAAGCTGGCGCGTCTACCAATTCCGCCACGTGCGCTTTTTAAATAAAGACTTTTTCTTTAGTGACCGGGCTGGGGCTCGAACCCAGGACCCTCTCCTTAAAAGGGAGATGCTCTACCAACTGAGCTACCAGGTCTTATCTTTTATTATAAAGAATGCAAATATAAACGCATTCAAACAGAAAAGCTCTTATTTTACTTTATTTTTTATCGATATTTGTAAGTAAATTTAGTTTGTATGAAAATTATTCTTTTAGGATATATGGGTTGTGGTAAAACTACAATTGGTTCTCAATTAGCAAAAAAACTTTATCAAAATTTTACCGATTTAGATAATTATATTGAAAAAAAAGAAAATAAAACCATATCAGAAATATTCACAGAAAAAGGTGAGATATATTTCAGGAATATTGAACATAACTATCTGAAAAAATTTATTAATGAAAATGATTCTTATGTTTTATCGTTAGGTGGAGGAACTCCCTGTTATGCAAACAACATTAATATTATTTCTCAAGAAGCCAATGTTTATTCCATCTACCTTCAGGGGTCTGTTACAACTTTATATGAAAGGTTAAAAATCAACAGCTCCAAGAGACCCTTAATAGCTTCACTTAAAAAAGACAGTTTAATTGAATACATAGCTAAACATTTATTTGAACGAAGCGTATATTATGAAAAAGCAAAACATCGTATTTCAATTAATTCTAAAGCAGTAGACGACATTGTAGCTGAAATTAGAATTTTACTACATTAAATAAGCTTTTGAGTTTTTTTTATCAAAACTAACCTCTACATGTTCATTAATTGAGGTTGACAAAGAAATTCCTTTAAAATCTGCTTTAACAGGGTATTTTTTATGATTTCTATTAACAAGTACAGCTGTTTTGAAACGCTTCAAAGGAACGCATAGAAAATGCTTAATGCCATAAATTAGTGTAGTTCCTGAGTTTAAAACGTCATCTACTAAGACAATAGATTTATTTTCATAATCAGAAGTTTTAATACTTGTAGTTATTTTGTTTAAAGGATTTTTTTTATCAATATACACCTCACAAAGTGAAATTTTTAAAGAAGAAATCTGATCTAAAGATTTGGCTAATAGTGTTGAGAAATAAAAACCATTTCCTTGAATTCCAGCAATTACAACCTCTTTTTCAGAGCTATTTGCCTCATAGATTTGATAAGCAATCCTTTTAATTTTTTGATCAATTTGAATGTGATTTAAAATAATAGTTGTCTGTTCCATTTTATTTATTGTTCTGGAGATTCATAATAATCATCTATATCTCTTCTGTCTTTTTTTGTGGGTCTTCCTGTTCCTCTTTTTCTATAATAATCTTTGGAGTATTGAAGTAAATCTAATTTTTCAAACTCTTCTTTTGGAGTAACATCCTTACAAAATTGTTGAACCAATTTGGCACCAATTCTACTCTCAGGGATAGTAAGTATTTCAATCTTATAGTTTATTTGGTTCTTACGAACTGAAATAATTTCACCACCATAAACATCTTTAGAGGGTTTACAATTAGTACCATCAATTTTAACTTGTCCCTTTTTACAAGATTCAGTTGCAATATTTCTTGTTTTAAAAATACGAATACACCAAAGATATTTATCTATTCTCATAAAAAAGTTAAAAAAAGCATAATCACTTTCTACAAAGGTATAAAAATGGTAAATTGCAGCACTAAATTTATTTAAATGTTTAATAGAAAGCTTTTATTTTTATGTTTATCAATATTGTTCATAGGCTATGCCTGTGATGATGATACTTTTGGAGTGCCAGTAGATGATTTTGATTATGAAGGACAAGCATTGATTGACAATGATTCTATTCTTGTTTTTTTAGAAAATCATTATTATAATGATGTAATAGATTCAGTTCAACCCCTCATTACAGGTGCTACTGCACTTATTAATGATTCTAGGTTATTAACACAAGACGTAACAGATTTTGATGTTGATTATAAACTATATGTTTTTGTAAAAAATGAAGGGAGTCCAACACCAGATAAAGGCTATCCAACCGAAGTTGATTCAGTTTTAGTTAAATATAAAGGTCAATATTTTAATTCTACAGTTGAATTAATTGATTTTGATGAACGTCTAGTAAATCCAATATGGCTTACTTTAAATTCTGTAATCAGAGGATGGTCTCATGGCTTTACTAATTTTAAAGGTGGTGAAAATATTACCAATAATGGTCCAATCACTTATGAAAATGGTGGTAAGGGTATATTATTTATTCCCTCTGGATTAGCTTATGGTAAATTTGGAACTGCTGGAATTCCTCCAAGTTCGAGTTTGATGTTTTATATAGAATTATATGATCTAATAGAAAACACTGATCACGATTTAGATTCTGTTCCATCAATACTGGAAGACCCTGATGGTGATGGAGATCCAAGAAATGACGATACTGATGGTGATGGTTTTCCAAACTTCTCCGACCCAGATGATGACAATGACGGGGTTTTAACAAAAGACGAAGGCGGTGCTGATGGTGATCCGACAAACGATTTTAATGATCCAAATAATCCAACGTTACCGGATTATTTAAATCCAGACATTAATTAAACATACATATTTATCAAAAAAAAAGCTCTTGATTAATCAAGAGCTTTTTTTTTAATCTTTTTTGATTTTACTTAGTCGATAAGAAACTCCAAAAATAATCTGACTCACTCTTTTATCAAAATTAAAATTACTGTCAAAAATTGTATTATCGACAAAAACAGTTTCAGTTTTAGACAGACCTCTTTCCCATCTTAAATCTATTCCTAAACGCCCTAGTTCTATCCCTGCACCTAGTTGAATACCCAATGAAAAACTTTCAGTAGAGACCTCTCTTAAATCATTTAACTCAAAATCTGAGGATAAGATATATTGAAAAGATGGGCCAGCAAAAACATTGCCAATACCTAAAAACTTCTTTCCAATTAATACAGGAACATCTATTTTTCTATATTTAAAGTCAGTAGTTTTTGGAGCAGCAAATGGGCTCTCATAGTTTACACTATTATTTAATTCAGTGTATACTAATTCTGGTCTTATATATAAACCTATCACTGGCAATTTTGCTCTAAGCCATAATCCTGTATGAATTCCAGTCTTAGTTTTTGCACCATTTAGTACATCATTTGAAACACCCTCAAAGGAGTCTGAATTATAATTAACCCCACCTTTTAATCCAAATTGTAGTTGAGCCTGCGAATTTTTAGTTACAAGAGTTAATAAAAAACAAGCAAATATTATTTTTTTCATAATTTTTTATTTCAAATTAAAATACATAAATAAATTATTTTCTTTTTAAGACATTTTTTACTGCCTTAACAACTGCTTCATCATTGATATTATATTTCTCCATCAATTGAGCTGGTGTAGCAGATTCACCAAAAGTATCATTAACAGCTACAAACTCTTGTGGAGTAGGGCAGTTCTGAGCTAAACATCTCGCAACACTTTCCCCTAAACCTCCAAATTTATTGTGTTCTTCAGCCGTAACTATACATCCTGTTTTAGCTATAGATTTTAAAATTGCTTCTTCATCTAAAGGTTTAATCGTATGAATATTAATAACCTCAGCACTAATTCCTTCAGCTTCTAATTTTTCTGCAGCTTGTAAAGATTCCCAAACTAAATGACCTGTAGCAACAATGGTTACATCAGTACCCTCAGTTAATGTAACGGCTTTACCAATTTTGAAAGGTTGATCTGTAGGCATAAATACCGGCACTTTTGGACGACCAAAACGTAAATAAACAGGGCCATGATGCTCAGCTATGGCAATAGTTGCTGCTTTTGTTTGGTTGTAGTCACAAGTGTTAATAACTGTCATTCCTGGCAACATCTTCATTAAACCAATATCTTCTAAAATTTGATGAGTTGCACCGTCTTCCCCTAGTGTTAATCCGGCATGAGAGGCACAAATTTTTACATTTTTATCTGAATAGGCTATGGATTGACGTATTTGATCATATACACGACCAGTAGAAAAGTTAGCAAATGTACCTGTAAATGGTATTTTGCCCCCTATGGTTAATCCTGCAGCTATACCCATCATATTAGCTTCTGCTATTCCTACTTGAAAGAAACGTTCTGGGTGATTGTCTTTAAAATCATTCATTTTCAATGACCCTATTAAATCAGCACATAGTGCAACTACATTAGGATTTGTTTTTCCTAACTCTGTTAAACCATCACCAAAACCAGAGCGAGTGTCTTTCATTTCTGTGTATGTATATTTTTTCATTCTTTGAGTAGTTATTTAAAGGTAAAAATAAACTATTAATTAAACCTTATTGAGCAATTATTAGCAATTCTTTGTATAATTTATGAACAGGTAAACCCATTACATTAAAATAGCTTCCTGTGATCTTTTTTACTCCTATTAACCCAATCCAGTCTTGAATTCCATAACTTCCAGCTTTGTCAAATGGAGTAAATTTTGTTAGATAATAGTTAATTTCTTCATTTGTAAATTCTTCAAACTCTACACTAGTTTTATCATTAAATATCTTTTGAAAAGTTTTTCCTTTTATACTTACTGATGTATAAACATCATGTTCTTTTCCAGACATTTTTTTTAGCATATTAAATGCATCATTTTTATTTATTGGTTTCCCAATTGCTTTTTCTTCAAACCAAACAATAGTATCAGATGTTATCAATAAATCATTAGTTTGTAAATTATTAAAACGTTTAGATTTTAGATCTGCTAAATAATCTGTTATTTGAACTCCTTTCAAATGATCTGGATAAATTTCATTTACTTCTTTGATGACAATGGTAAAAGGAACGTCTAATTCTTTGAAGAAATGTTGTCTTCGAGGAGAACCTGAAGCTAAAATAAGATTGTAATTTGAAAGTTTTTCTCGCAGCATTTTATAGGATTAACGATAATAATTATTAGGCAATAATAAATAAACTAAACCTTTATCAAAAAAAATCAGGTATTGAATGTTTTTTTTATTCTTGCCAGGTCGCGTTTACTATCACGATTTTTTATGGTTTCTCTTTTGTCGTGTATTTTCTTTCCTTTTGCTAAAGCTATTTCAAGTTTTGCCCAACCATTTTCATTTAAAAAAAGACGTAAAGGAACTATCGTATTTCCTTTAGCTTCAACATCTTTTTTTAGACTTCTTAATTCTTTTTTATTGAGTAATAATCTCCGTTCACTGGTGGTTTTATGATTAAAATGATGTCCATATAAATACTCTTCTATATACATGTTTACAATGAAAAGTTCTCCTCTATCATTAAATTCACAGAAACTTTCTGTAATTCTAGCTTTACTTTCTCGAATTGATTTAATTTCTGTACCAGTTAATTGAATACCAGCAGTATATTTATCCAAAATTTCAAACTCAAAACGAGCCTTTTTATTTTGTATGTTTATTTTTCTTTGAATTGCCATTGATTACTTTCAAAAATAGAAGTTTTATGTAAATCTTCACAAAGATACATTTTTAGTACGCTTTAATAACTGTAATTTTGAGGTATATATTTAAGCACTACTTAACAAATAACAGTTTATGAAGTCTTTATTAATTTCATGTTGCATCTCAATTTTATTGTATTCTTGTAAACCAATAGATAATAATCTTTTAGTACATGAAATTATTGATACTTCTATAAATGTATCTGGTGTTGATAAAATTGCAAATTCCACATTGAGTTTTAAATTTAGAGATAAAAATTATTTTGCTGTAAGAAATAATGGGATGTTTGAATTAAGTAGAGTTTTTACAAAAAATAATGATACAATTAATGATATTTTATCAAACTCTGGATTTAAAAGGATTAAAAATTCTAAACCTCTAAAAATTCAAGACTCAATGGCTATTAAATTTAGTGAGTCTGTTAATTCTGTTCATTATTTTTCTATTTTACCTTATGGTTTAAATGATAAAGCTGTGCAAAAGAAATTGCTAGGTGAAACCAAAATTAAAGGAGATAATTATTATAAGATACAAATCACTTTTTCAAAAGAGAATGGGGGAGTAGATTACGATGACATTTTTATTTACTGGATTAGAAGGGAAAATTTTAAAATAGGTTATATTGCTTATTTGTTTAATACAAACGGTGGTGGAATGCGTTTTAGAGAGGTTCGTAAAGAACATATTATAGCGGGAATTAGTTTTGTAGATTATAATAACTATAAACCAAAAAACTCTAATATTAAACTTGAAAATTTAGATAAAATTTTCGAAAAAGGTGAGCTGGAAAAAATTTCTGAAATTAATTTAAAGGATATTAAAATTATATTTAATTAATTTTTAACAAAATAGAAGAACTCTTTCCATTAGAAATAGTTACAATATAAAGGTTTGAATTATTATTGTCATTAATTTCATCATATTTTTGAATTCCTAAAATTTTATTTACAAATACATTAGTTGTATTGCTATGTCCAACTACAAGAACAGTTTTTCCTTTTGTATTATTTTGAAAAACTTCAGAATACATCGTTTTTGGATTGTACAATAAAATTGGTAAATTTTTACTGTTGGCTATTGGTTTAGCTGTTAATTTAGTTCTATTGTAATCTGTTGAATATATAGCATCAAAAGGAATATTTGAAAATACATTTTTCCAAGCCTCAGCTCTTTTGTATCCATTGAAGTTTAAATTTGGGTTTTTATCTGTTTTATCTATTCTTAATTTTTCGGCATGACGAATGAAATAATACGTAGTGACCTCTTGGGCAAAAGAAATTAAACTTAGGGTGCAAAAGACAAAAGTTAAAATTTGTTTTTTCATTATTTGAATTTTTAAGATAATCTAAATATAATAATAATAGAATGAAGCTTATATGTTTTCGATAATTTTATTGTTTAAAAATGTTCTTTTTTATTCATGTATTTATACTATTTTGATTACTATTTTTTAATATTTAGATTGTATTTTTGTAAATCAATTATTTCAATGGGGTTATTTAATAGAATTTTGGGAAGTAAGCAGAAAGTAGAAAAAGAAACTTTTGTTAATTGGATACCTTTTAATTCTTTAGATCAAATAAAAATGATCAAGGAGTTATCTAAATCTGAAACTATTTTTATTTTTAAGCATTCAACCCGATGTGGTATTAGCAGCATGGTAATAAAACGTTTTGAAAGCTTATTTGAAATTTCAATGAAAAATGTCAAAGTATTTTACTTAGACTTGCTTAGTTTCAGAACTATTTCAGATGAAGTAGGGCTTAGCTTTAAAGTAGAGCATCAATCACCTCAATTATTAATTATTAGAAATGAGGTAGCTGTAAAAGATGCTTCACATCATGATATTACCTCTATAAACATCAATAAATATCTTTAATAAATTTTCCAATAAAATTATTTAAATTTTGTCCAAAATAAATACAGTAAAAAATACTTCAGGAAAAGAACTTTATAATTATCAAAAAATTGCGATCGAAGAAATATTTCAGCGGTTTGATAATGCTGCTGATGATTACCATTTATTATATCAATTACCAACTGGAGGAGGTAAAACTGTTATATTCTCAGAAATTGTAAGACGATACATTTCTAAGTTTAATAAAAAAGTTTTAGTGCTAACTCACAGAATTGAACTAAGTAAACAAACTTCAAACATGCTTGGTGAATTTGGAGTACCTAATAAAATTATAAACAGTACAGCAAATTTAGATGATCAAGATAATTACCACTGTTTTGTAGCAATGGTAGAAACCTTAAAAAACAGATTAACAGATGATAAGTTAGACATTTCTGATATAGGTCTTGTTATAGTAGATGAAGCTCACTACAATTCATTTACCAAAATTTTTAAATTTTTTGATGATTCCTTCATCTTAGGGGTTACAGCTACTCCGTTAAGTTCTAATATAAAACTCCCAATGTATGAAAACTACAAAGAGTTATATGTTGGTGAAACTATTGAGCATTTAATTGCAAATCATTACTTAGCGAGCGCTAACATGTATTCTTATAATGTTGGTTTAACATCTCTTGAAGTTGGAGCCAATGGAGACTATACTGTAAAGTCTTCAGAAGATTTATATACTAATGTTGATATGCTGTCAAAGCTTGTAAGTGCTTATGAGGAGACATCAAAAGGAAAAAAGACATTAATTTTTAATAATGGTATCCACACCTCCATACAGGTTTTTCATGCCTTTAAAAGAGCTGGATATCCAATTGCACATTTAGATAATACCAATACAAAAAAAGAACGTGATTTTATTTTAAGATGGTTTAAAAAAACACCAAATGCAATCATAACATCTGTTAGTATTTTAACAACTGGTTTTGATGAACCTACTATAGAATCCATAATTTTAAATAGAGCCACCAAATCTTTAACTTTATATTATCAGATGATTGGTCGTGGTTCTAGAATATTAGACAACAAAACAACTTTTAACGTAATAGATTTAGGGAATAACTTCCATAGATTTGGAGCCTGGGGTGCAGATTTAGATTGGCAAAGAATGTTCAGAGCACCAGATTATTATTTAGATGCAATTTTATCTGATGAAGAAATTGAAGGTACATTTAGATTTGAACTCCCTGTAGAGATTAAAAAAGAGTTTTCTAAGTCTACTGAACTTTATTTTGACATAAAAAAGGAATATTTAAGTACCATTAGAGCAGGGGAGTCCTCTAAAAAAGTTCTTGAAAGGTCTATTGTGCACCATGCTAAAATATGTATAGAAAACAGTGAAGATGTATATGATTCTTTAGCTTTAGTGAAATTGTTAGGTGAAGAAATAGATGATCGTATTAATAGATACTCTAAATGTATATCCAAAAGTACACATAACTTTATTACTTGGTTAAAAGAGGATTATCGCAAAAAACTAAAGGCTTATTTGAGGACAAATTTTGACGAAGATTTTGAAAAGATTCATGGTCACCCTCCTGTTGAGGAATAAACATACTTAGATAAAAAAGCTTTTTTGTTTGACGTAAATTTAAAGATTTATTTTGCAGGTATTATTTGCCCTATACATTCTCCAAAACCAATTCTAATATTATCATTTTTACAATGAGCTCTCATTATAACGGTATCAAAATCATTAATAAACTTTCTCTCTGATCCATCATTTAGTTTAATTGGATGTTGACCTTTCCACGTAAGTTCTAACATTGACCCATAGCTATCTTTGGTAGGGCCTGATATTGTTCCACTTCCCATCATATCACCTGCATTAACTGGACATCCATTGACTGTGTGATGAGCCAATTGTTGTGCCATAGTCCAATACATATATTTAAAGTTTGAATTAGCGATAATAGTTTCTTTTTCACCATCAGGTTGAATTCCGACTTGAAGGTTTATGTCAAAACTACCTTTTCCTTTATTTTGAAGATATGGAAGTGGCTCAAAATCTTGTTTTGGATTTTCAACTCTAAAGGGTTCAAGGGCATCTAAAGTTACTATCCAAGGTGAAATTGTTGATGCAAAACTTTTTCCTAAGAATGGTCCTAATGGAACATATTCCCAAGCTTGAATATCTCTTGCAGACCAATCATTAAACTGAACCAAACCAAAAATATATTCTTCAGCTTCTTCGATAGGAATTCTCTCTCCTAGATTATTTGAAGCAGTAGTAATAAAAGCCATTTCCAATTCAAAATCCAATAATTTAGAAGGTCCAAATCCTGGTGTATTTGATCCTTCTGACGGTCTTGTTTGTCCGAAAGGTCTTTTTATTTTTGTTCCTGAAGGGATTATAGAAGAACTTCGTCCATGATAAC
Organism: uncultured Flavobacterium sp.; assembly: GCA_913061465.1. GTDB lineage: Bacteria > Bacteroidota > Bacteroidia > Flavobacteriales > Flavobacteriaceae > Polaribacter. The sequence continues at coordinate 13,485 of CAJXSU010000011.1, read as the reverse complement.
CGATTGGAATATGAAGCCAGTTAGGTAATAAGGCATTTTCAGGGTCTCTAAATAAACTTCCAACATTTGTAGCATGTTCCTTACTCGCATAGAAATCTGTATAATCACCAATACTTACTGGCAATAACATTTCTACTTCATCCATCCTGAAAATAATTTTATCTTTATGTGTGGGGTTATCTCTTAAAGTACCATTGGTAACATCAAATATATCAGCAATTTTATTTCTTACTAATCTCCATGTTTTTCTACCATCGGCTATAAAATCATTCAAATTATCTTGTAAGAAAATATCATCCGTAAGTGGGATTTCATCAAAATATCCTAGTTGGTGAACTGCTCCTAAATCAATCGCAAAATCACCAATTCTACTTCCAATAGTTATAATATCATCCTTTGTGATAAATACTCCAAAAGGAATATTTTGAATTGGAAAATCAGAATTATCATAAACTTGTAACCAAGATTTTCTTTTTGGGTTGTTGGCTGTTATTTTCATTAATAATTGTTAATAAAGTTTGTTCAAATATAAAGGAAAGTTATCATCTTAAAAACGTTTTTTAAGTACATTTGAATTTCTTAATTAAATTTTAACAATGCAACGAGATACAGAAATTTTTGAATTAATAAAAGCTGAAAAAAATAGACAATTGAATGGCTTAGAATTAATAGCTTCAGAGAATTTTGTTAGTGATCAGGTAATGGAAGCTGCAGGATCTGTTTTAACAAATAAGTATGCAGAAGGATACCCTAACAAAAGGTATTATGGTGGATGTGAAATTGTAGATATTGTTGAGCAGTTAGCTATAGATAGAGCAAAAGAATTGTATGGTGCTGAATACGCAAATGTTCAACCTCATTCTGGTTCACAAGCTAATACAGCTGTTTTTCACGCTTGTATACAACCAGGTGATGCTATTTTAGGATTTGATTTATCACATGGTGGTCATTTAACTCACGGATCACCTGTTAATTTTTCAGGTAAACTTTATAAACCTCATTTTTATGGAGTTGAAAAAGAAACAGGTATTTTAAATTATGATACTATCCAAGAAATTGCACTCGAGGTACAACCAAAACTTATTATTGCAGGAGCTTCGGCTTATTCAAGAGATATAGATTTTAAACGTTTCAGAGAAATAGCAGATAGTGTAAATGCATTATTGCTGGCTGATATTTCCCATCCATCAGGAATGATTGCAAAGGGAATTTTAAATGACCCATTACCTCATTGTCACGTAGTAACTACAACTACCCACAAAACACTAAGAGGACCAAGAGGTGGCTTAATTTTAATGGGTAAAGATTTTGATAACCCTTTTGGCTTAAAATTAAAAAATGGAAAATTAAAAAAAATGTCTGCGCTTCTTAACGGTGGTGTTTTTCCAGGAAATCAAGGGGGGCCTTTAGAACATATTATAGCTGCTAAAGCAATTGCTTTTTCTGAAGCGCTAACTGATGAATTCTTACATTATCAGATTCAAGTAAAGAAGAATGCTGCAGCAATGGCAAAGGCTTTTGTTGCTAAAGATTATCATTTAATATCAGGCGGGACAGACAATCATGTGATGTTAATTGATCTTAGGAATAAAAACATTACCGGTAAAGAAGCTGAAGCAGCTCTAGGAAAGGCAGAAATTACAGTTAATAAAAATATGGTGCCTTTTGATGATAAGTCTCCTTTTGTTACCTCAGGGATAAGAATTGGTACTCCAGCAATAACAACCAGAGGTTTAAAAGAGGAAGATATGATTTTGATTGTTAATTTAATTGATGAAGTTATTAATAACTCAGAAAACGAAAGCACCTTGAATTCAGTAAAAGAAAAAGTACACAACCTAATGAGTCATAGACCCTTATTCAATTCTTAAATATATCTTCAATATTATTAAACATGGCTATTAGAGTTTTAATTTTATTTCTGATATTCTCAAAAATTTCATATTCTCAAATTAAATTTGAGGATGTGGCAGTTGAATTAGGTGCTGATTATTTAATTGGAGAATCTTTTTTAGGTGCTGGAGTTTCTTTTGTAGATTTTGATAATGATGGTTGGGATGATTTAACTTATGCAACTGATGATGGAATTTATATTTATTTTTTAAAAAATAATAATGGAGTTTTTAACTCAATAACATTCAATGGAATATCAAATACATCTGATACAAAACAAGTAATTTGGGTAGATTATGATAATGATGGAGATATGGATTTATTTGCAACTTCTTTGAATGGAATTAATAAGTTTTACAAAAACAATGGTGATATGAATTTTATAGATATTTCTGAAACCATCGGACTCTTTCAGAATAATCATTCGACTTTTGGAGCTTCTTTTGCTGATATTGATAATGATGGAGATTTAGATGTTTTCATTTCTAATAGAGATTCTGAAAATCATAATTATCTGTACAGAAATGATTCAGGGGTATACACTGATGTTACCTATTCTTCTGGAATCTCATTAGATTCTCAATTTTCTTTCTGTTCTATTATTTTTGATTTCAATAGAGACGGGTTTCAAGACATTTATATAGCCAATGATAAACCTCAAAACATTAATAGACTTTATAAAAATTTAGGTAATGGTACTTTTGTAGATGTTTCAATAAATAGTGGTACTGGTCTAGATATTAATGCGATGACCACAACATTAGGAGATTACAACAATGATGGTTGGTTTGATATCTATGTTACGAATACTCCTGAAGGAAATGTTTTATTATTAAATAATGGTGATGAAACATTTACAGATATGGCTCTAGAAACAGGTACAACCTTTGATAGTGTTGGTTGGGGTGCGGTATTTCTAGATGCTGAAAATGATGGTTTATTAGACTTGTATGTTAGTGGAAGTTTGGATGGAAGTGTAAATTCATATTTATCATCGGCGTTTTACCATCAACAAAATGATGAAACATTTATTATTCCTCAAGACATTGGTTTTGATTCAGATAACAGAGAAAGTTATTCAAATGCTATTGGTGATATTAACAACGATGGAAAAGCAGATATTGTTGTAGGAAATAATGTTTATCCAAACTTTTTATGGGAAAACCAAAGCATTAATGATAATAATTGGTTAAAAGTTAAACTTGAAGGAGTAGTTTCTAACAGAAATGGTATTGGAAACACCATAGAAATAAATATTGATGGTCAATCACAATATAGATACACATTAGCAGGTGAGGGGTATTTATCTCAAAATTCATTTTATGAGTTTTTTGGATTGGCTAATGCAACCGAGGTTGATTATGTTAAAGTTACTTGGACAGCAACAGGAGAATCAGAAATTATTAATAATATAGCTGTAAATCAAGCCATAATTATTAAAGAAGGAAGTGGTATATTGAGTACTGCAAATAACCTAAAAGACACTACATTTAGTGTATATCCTAATCCGAGTGCTAACGGAGTTTTTAAAATATCAGTTGCAAATCAGGAAATAGTAAGTTTACAAGTTTTTGATCTTTCAGGGAGGTTAATCACTAAGAAAATTGATTTAATAAACAATGATCAAATTAATTTAAGTCAATATCAAAAAGGAATTTATATTGCAAGATTTAGCTCTGAAACTAAAAATGAGGTCCTGAAATTAATAATAGACTAGCTTTCTGAAGCTCTGTCTAATAAATTTTTATTCATTATTTTAGTAGTCTTTGCACCTAACTCTCTTATTTTTTCTACTTTTTTCACAAGGTTTCCTTTACCTGTTAGCTTTTTCATAGAGGTGTCATAACTACCTTGTACGGTTTTAAGTTGAGTACCCACTTTAATTAAATCATCTGTTAAATTTACAAATTGGTCGTATAACCTTCCTGCTTGATTAGCAATTTCTAGAACGTTATTCTTCTGATTTTCTTGTCTCCACATTGATGAAACTGTGCTTAGAGTTGCAAGAAGTGTAGAAGTAGATACCATAACAACATTTTTATCTAAGGCTTCTAAATACAATGAATTATTATTATTTAAAGCTAATAAATATGCAGGTTCTATAGGAACAAACATCAAAACATAGTCTGGAGTATTAATTTCATATAAAGATTCGTATTTTTTTTCACTTAACTCCCTGATGTGTTTACGAATACTCTCAATGTGCTTTTTAAGGTGAAATTTCTGTTGTTCTTCATCATCAGCATTAAAATAAGCTTCATAGTTGGTTAAAGAAACTTTAGAATCTACAATAAGGTGACGTTTGTCTGGTAAATTAATGATAAAATCAGGTTTTTTTAATCTCCCATCTTCATCTCTATAACCACCTTGAGTAGTAAAATGAATATCTTTTGCAAGATTTGCTTTCTCTAGAAGAATTTCTAATTGCGTTTCTCCCCAATCACCTTGGGCTTTACTGTCTCCTTTTAAGGCTTTCGTTAAATTTATAGCCTCTTTACTCATTTGTAAATTTAAATCCTTTAAATTATTGAGCTGCTCTTTTAATGCAGAGTGCATTCCAACACTTTCTTTTTGAGATTCTGAGACTTTTTTTTCAAAACCTTCTATTTTTTCTTTTAAAGGATTCAATATTGAAGTTATGTTTAGTTTATTTTGTTCAGTAAATTTTGTTGATTTTTCCTCTAAAATTTTATTAGCTAAGTTTTCAAATTCTTTGGTGAATTTTTCCTGAATTGTATTCAATTCCTCTTTATTTTTTGCTATTCTTTGTTCAGAATTTTTTAGCTCTGTAGCTAACCGAGTTTTAGAAGCTATTAAGTCCTCTTTTTCAAGTTGCGTATTTTTTAAATCATCGTTAGCATCATTTAAACTTTGATTTAAAAAAGTATTTCTTTCTTTAAGAGCAGCATGTTTACTATTAAACTTTAATTTAACTAAATTTTTCCCTAAAAATAAACCAATAAAAACACTAGTTAATGTTATAATCAAGTAAATAAGTAAATCCATCATCATTTAAAAATAAGTCCTTAAATTTATGACTTTTAAATTTGAAGATGCAAAAATTATCAAAATTTATATTCACACAAATTTTAGGATGGGAATTAGTAGGAGACTTTCCTAAACATTTAAAAAAATATGTAGTGATAGCTGCACCGCATACAAGCTGGAAAGACTTTCCAATTGCTATTTTAGCTAGAAATTATTCTGGTGAAAAAGTAAATTTTATTGGTAAAAACTCTTTGTTTAAAGGCCCTTTTGGATTTATATTCAGAGCTTTAGGAGGCACGCCTGTAGATAGAAGTCAAAATAGTAATATGGTTGATGCAATTGTTCAAATTTTTGAGAAAAGGGAAGAGTTTCGTCTTGGAATTTCTCCAGAAGGAACACGAAAAAAAGTAACGAATTGGAAAACAGGTTTTTATTATATTGCAAAAGGGGCTAATGTACCTATAGTTATGGCTACTTTAGACTTTGAACACAAACAAATAAAATTTTCAAAACCCTACGAAACTACAAATAATAAAGAAAAAGATTTTGAATATTTTTACTCTTTTTTCAAAGGTGTAAAAGGTTGTCATTCAGAATTGTCCTAATTTTTAAATTTAAGTGCTACTTTTTCTGAAATTCCAATAATTACCTCAGTGGCTTTTATCATAGATTCAACAGGAACATACTCATATCTTCCATGAAAATTGTGACCACCAGCAAATATATTAGGACATGGAAGCCCCATAAAAGAGAGTTGAGAACCATCTGTACCCCCTCTAATAGGTTTTATTAATGGTATGATTCCAATATCGGTCATTACCTCTTCAGCGATATCTACAATATGCATTACAGGAACTATTTTTTCTTTCATATTAAAATATTGATCTTTTATATCTATTTCAATTGCATTAATACCAAGTTCAATATTCATTTTATTCACCAGGTCTATCATAAATTGTTTTCTTTCTTCAAATAAATTACGATCATGATCTCTTATGATAAAGTTTAAAAGAGTTCGTTCAACTTTACCTTCAAATTGATGTAAATGAAAAAAACCATCATAAGCCTCTGTAGATTCAGGGACTTCATTTTTGGGTAATCTAGACACAAAATCACTTCCAATAGTCATAGAATTTATCATTTTACCCTTAGCATATCCTGGGTGTACAATTTTTCCAGTTATGGTTACTTTTGCACCTGCAGCATTAAAATTTTCATATTCTAATTCTCCTATTTGACTACCATCCATTGTATACGCCCATTCTGCTCCAAATTTTTCAACATCAAATTTATGAGCTCCCTTTCCAACCTCTTCATCAGGAGTAAAGCAAATTCTTATTTTACCATGTTTTATTTCAGGATGATTGATTAGATATTCCATTGCAGAAACAATTTCGGTAACTCCAGCTTTATCATCTGCTCCCAAAAGTGTGGAACCGTCTGTAGTAATAATAGTTTGTCCTTTATATTGAAGCAAGTCTTGAAAGTAAGATGGGCTTAATACAATATTTTCTTTTTCGTTAAGAATAATGTCTTTTCCATCATATTGATGATGAATTTGTGGATTTACATTAGCCCCTGTAAAATCTGGTGTAGTATCTATATGAGAAACAAATCCAATTGTTGGAACTTCATAGTCTAAATTACTAGGTAAAGTTGCCATCACATAACAGTTTTCATCTAATGTTATATCGTTCATTCCAATATCTGTGAGTTCTTTAACTAAAAACCTAGCTAAATCCCATTGTTTTTCTGTACTTGGAAATGCAGGATTGTTAGGATCAGATTCTGTATCTATAGTTACATAACTTAAAAACCTTTTAGTAATATGTTCTTTATTCATCATCTTAAAATATTGTTTTTTCTAATAAATTGATTCCTTTACAAATTCTTTTCTCTCTCAATACATTTCCATAAACCTCAATTTTAGAGTGAATATAATTATTTTCATCTAACTTTATAAAGAGATTAAATACGTAATAATTAAAATTATTTTTCATCCCTGTAGCTTCGGAATAAAAGGAAGGCTTTTCTTTAAAAATTATTTTGCTTGCACGTATTTCTGTGAGTTCTAGTTCAGACAAATTTGATTTAAATTTTTTTAAAAAATTAGAGTCAAAAATAATTTTATTAGAAATATGTGTAATATCTAGTAATGTAGTTTCTTTTAATTGTTTCGTTGTGTCTGCGGTAAAAATTGAAGATTGATGCGTATCATAATAGAAGTTAGTCTTCCAATGATCTGGATAATAAACAGAAAATAAATTTTTCACATCTTCAATTCTCTCCAGGTTTGAAAAGGTTTCAATATTGCAATTAAACCCCTTTATAAATTCGGATTTTTTTGAACATGAATTGAATACTATTATAAATAGTAAAAGAATTTTAAATTTCATTTTATGGAATAATTAACTTTCCTATTTTATTGTTGCCTGTTAACCAGGCAGTATTTTTATCAACAAACTGTATTGAATAATAAGAACTACTATTTACTTCATTCCAATTTAATCCTCCATTATTAGAATAGGAGATCCCTGTTTTACCCACTGCAAAAATCTCTTTTCCTTCAGTCTTGGGTACATATTGAACACAACTTTTATAGTTTGGGTTTTGCCCATCTGCTACCAAAGCCCACGTTTGTCCACCGTCAAAAGTAATTGCTTTATTCTTTAAATTTTTCTCAGGCTTAGAATAATCTCCACCGATAACAATTCCATTTTTTTCATCAAAAAAATCAATAGAGTAGATCCCTTCTGTACTAGAACCTTGAATAATAGGAGTTTCATAAACATTCCAAGTTATTCCTAAATCAATAGATTTAAAAACTCTAGATTTTATACCACCTGTAACAATCCAAACAGTATTACCCAAAACTTTAATATTTGTATTGCTTGCAGCAAATGCAGCTTCCCCATCTTCCACTTTAGGGATTTGTTCACAAGGAATTTTATTCCATGTATTACCACCGTCATTTGTAAGTATAATAGATAAACAATTTCCATCCGTTGGGTCACCCATAGCAATACCATGTTTTTCATCAAAAAATTTCATTGAATCATAAAAAACTTTTGGATGTTTTTCTTCATAAACAATAAGCGTATCAGAGAAATTATATTGATAAAGTAAAGCAGGGTTAGTAATAGAAAGAGCGTAAACTAAGTTTGTGTTTACATTATATGCCATACTTCTAAAATTAGGAAAGATAGAGTCTTGATATTTTAATTGTTTTGTATGCCAAGTATCACCTCCATTATTTGTAAATCCAACATGCCCATTAGACCCTGCATAATACATTGTCAAAGAATCAATAGCGACTAGAGAACGAATACTAGTACTATCAATATTAAATTCTTTAATATATACATTATCTAATTTTCTGGGTTTATAATCTTTAGAACAAGACGTAAAAAAAACAAATAAAAAAACTCCTGCAAATAATGATTTCATTTTGGTATTTTTATAAAACGAAAATACATAAATCATTTGTTGAATAATGAAGAAAGCGTTAGTAATTTCTGGTGGAGGAAGTAAGGGAGCATTTGCAGGTGGTGTAGCTGAATATTTATTAAAGGAAAAGAAAAATACTTATGATATCTTCTTAGGTACATCTACGGGTAGTTTAATGGTTTCACATTTAGCACTAGGTGAAATAGATGCTCTTAAAACTATATATACAGGGGTCAATCAACGAAGCATTTTTAATATTAACCCTTTCAAAATTATTAATAAAAATGGGGTAACTATTGTAAATATTAGGCACTCAGCAACGATATTAAATTTTCTTAGAGGAAGTAAAACCTTTGGGGAAAGTAAAAATTTAAGAAAGTTAATCACAAAAAATATTACTAAAGATATTTATGATACTATACTTGAAGAAAAAAAAGAGGTCGTCGTAACTATTTCCAACTTTACAGCTAATCGAATAGAATATAAGTCAATACAAGAACATAGTTATGAAGACTTTTGTGATTGGATTTGGGGTTCCTGTAATTATATTCCTTTTATGAGTTTATTAGAAAAAAATGGATATCAATACGGTGATGGTGGTTTTGGTTGTTTAATTCCTATTAGAGAAGCTATTGAAAGAGGAGCAAAAGTGATCGATGCTATTATTTTAGAAACTGAGATTACTCAAATTAATAGAATGCCTGCTAAGAATCCATTTTCATTATTATTTACTATCCAAGAGTTTATGATGGAGCATGTTGAAAAACACAATATTACTATTGGTAAATTATCAGCCAAACAAAATAACGTAGAGTTAAATTTATATTATACTCCTACAGTTTTAACAACTAATTCATTAGTATTTGATGCAAAAAAAATGTCTAAATGGTGGAGTTCTGGTTACGAATATGCTCATAAGAGAGATAAACTTAATAGCAGTGAGTTCAGAGCAGACATAATAGACATCTAGAAAAGATGTTATTTTTTTAGCTCTATGAACATATTATTTTTCATAGGGTTAATAGCCTTGGAGTCATTAATCTCTTCCAAGTTAAGGAATGTGTTTGATTTATTAATTCCTGACCGTCCCCCTGATGTAATTAAAAGAATAGTTCTATCTAAAAGTGGTTCGCTTCGTTCACCCAACACTCCTAGATTATTATAATCTTCCGGAAATACTACAGTTGGTTCAATTCCATTAGGTTCGTTAGAATTATCTTTATTTTTAATCTCTAATACCAGAGGCTGAAGTGCCCATGTGTGATTTGACGCTAAATTCTCTCCAGTCCTTGTATAATTGTCTGAATCGTATAATGTTACAGAGCCTTGAACCTTACCAATGGTTTTTTTACCTACAGAACTAACATCTATATAAGATGATAAACTATTCATAACTAATTCAGATGCTGAAGCTGAGCTGCCTGAAGTAATAAAATAAACACGATTTAAATTAAGTGAATTAATAGGTTCTTGTAAAATTATATTTTGATTTTGATCTTTATTAATAATTTGATTCGTAAAGTTATTTTCAAAAACACTTGCATCTAAGGCATTCATTACTTTTGAGTTCCATTGTTCTTTAGAATATAATTGACCATTGAATTGCCCGGTAACCATAGCGCCCAAATACGAAGCAGTAGTTACACTTCCACCACCATTATAACGAAGATCTATAATTAGGTCTGTTATATTTTCTGATTGAAAGTTGGCAAAAGCAGCATTTAATTCTCCATCAAAACTACTAGAAAACTGATTATATAGCAGATAGCCTATTTTATTAGATCCTTCGTCAATTGTTTTAACAATTGCAACAGGATTTTCTTGTAGTTGTGTTTTTGATAAATTAATAGATGTTGAAATCGTAACCGGATTCCCATCATTAAATTCTGCCAAACTAATGGTGTAGTTGGTGTTGTCATCAAAAAGAAGATCTCTATAGTTAGATTCTGTTAACTGGACACCATCAACTTCTGTGAATAACATTCCTCTTGCTATATTTTGAGCAGCTGCATCGGATCCTGAAATAACATAACGTACATATCCAAAAACTTTCGTTGCATCACTTGCATATCTAACTAAACCAAACTCCATACCATTACTTAAGTTAATTCCTTGAAAAGAATTTTCTAAGGCAACATAATCATCAACAATCCATGAAAAACGATCAATAACTCCCGGTTGATATCTTAGACTTTCAAATAAATCCCTTGGAGATGAAAAATTAGAATATTCAGCATATAATTGACCAATATTTGTAAACCTTGTGTCCGATAAGTCTGGAACATTTTGTTGCCATAAATAATAATTATTCATAGCTCTCCAAATGAACAAATGAATTTCATCATTTTCACTAGCCATATAGTTATCACTTTTTTCACAAGAAGTATAAAATGTGAATGACATTAATACAAGTACTATATATGTAAATCTAATGTTTTTCATTATTGTCCTAAATTTGGTAAATCTTGTTTTATAAAAGTTCCTTGATCAATAATCCTCTGTGAATTTATGGAATTATAAATCATTTCAAGTTCAAATGGATTACATATAAAGTTTAACCCTGAATCTCCAGTAGTAATATATTGAAGCACATCTCCGAGAAGGGGATCTGATACCTCACCTAATTCACCAAGGTTGAGCGGATCTTCCGAAGGACATAATGAAACAGTTGGATTAATTCCAGAATTATAAGTTTCATCTTCTTTATTAAAGAATGTCAAAGCTACAGGTCTTACAGAATACATATGATTTAAATTGATATTAAAAGCATCATAATCAGGTGAGTCGTATAAATTAATAGCTCCTAAATTATCTCCTCTCGTCTTATTTCCTAAAACATGAACATTTATATAAGGCTTAAGACTATTTATGAGTAATTCTGTAGCAGAAGAGCCAGAAAAACTATCACCATTTAATATAACATAAACATCTGTAAGATTTAAACTATTAATTGTTGAATTATCTTGAAGCTTTGTTGGGAATTTTGTAACAAGTGAATCAGGTTGATTGAGTTCAAACCAAGTTTGAGATTTAATATTCCAACTTTCTTTGAATAATATTTCGTCAGTAAATTGACCTGTAATCATTGAGGCAATTTCCGACATGGTTCTTGCATCAGAATGACTTCCTATAGAAAATCTTAAATCAATAATTAATTCGTTTACAGATTGATTTTTAAATTCTAACATTGATGAATTTACATCTGCTATATAATTGTCAGAAAAATCATTATTATACAAAAGATACCCCACATTTTTTACACCAAGATTAAACACTTTTTTTAATAATACAGGAGGATATTGATAATTTTTTTTTACCAAATCTACCCTTATATTATTATTCGCTAGTGAGTCTCCATCATAATATGCCATTAGTAATTTAAGGGTGTCTTGAGGATAATCTATTAAAAGAGTTCTGTAATTATCTTCTCTTAAAAATATAGTATCGGTTTCCTCATTTATTACACCATAGAAAAAATCACCTCTTGAGATGTTATTCGTTGATGCTTGTGATGAGGGGAGAATATGAGATACATATCCTATAATAGTATCTAATACATTTTGATCTTTAAAGATTCCAAATTCCATACCTGTGGTAAATGATGACCTTAGTGGTAATGGTGAATCTGAAATTTCATAATTTTCTATTAACAATGATCTCGAATCTGAATTTTTTCTTAATGAATTAAAAATGGATTCTGGAGAATCAAAACCACTAAGATAACTCTCTAATTGTTGATTAGAACTAAAACGTCTGTCAGATAAATCATCAATATCCTCTTGATATAAATAATAAGCATTTAAGCCCTTCCAAACAAAATCCTGTACTTCAATAGATGGGTTTAATTCGTTTTCTGATTTATCACAACCTAGAAGCCAAATATTTACAAATAAAATTAAAATAAGAGGTTTCAGTATTATTTCTTTCATAACTTGTTTTACAATAACAATAATACGCAATTTAAGTATAAATAGTATTTTTTCATCTATTGGTGTAACAAATTATAGTGTACTTCGTCGAAGAGATAAAGTTTTCTTATAATTTAAGCTTAGAAACTATAGAAATGAATGAATCTGACTTTTTGAAAGTTGTTTTACCCTTTAAAGATAAAGTCTTCAGATTGGCTAAAAGATTATTAGTTTCTAAAGATGAAGCTGAAGACGCGACTCAAGAGTTATTATTAAAGTTATGGAAAAATAAAGATAAGATTACTAGCTACAGAAATACAGAAGCTTTTGCGATGACGATGACTAAAAATTACTGTTATGACCGACTAAAATCAAAACAGGCTGGTAACTTAACATTAATTCATGGTAATTACAAAGAGAAAGAGACAAGTTTAGATAAAAAATTGGAATACATAGATAGTGTAGATAGAGTTCATTTACTTATTGACAATCTACCAGATCAGCAAAAAATAATAATTCAATTGAGAGATGTTGAACAATATAATTTTAAAGAAATTTGTGAAATGGTAAATATGAAGCCAACAGCCGTTAGAGTTTCTTTATCAAGAGCAAGAAAAACAATTAGAGAACAACTTACTAAACAGCATAGTTATGGAGTTAACCAAGATTGAAAGATTATTAGTAAAATATAAAAATGCTGAGACAACATTAAAAGAGGAAGATATTTTAAGAATGTATTTCACCTCAAATAAAGTTGCTCCACATTTAAAGGAATATCAACTAATTTTTAATTATTTTAAAAGTAACAATGATGAAACATACACCAAAAAAATTAAATTAAATAATAAAATTAAAAAAAGAAACTGGTTAATGGTAGCTGCATCAATAACATTATTGTTAAGCACGTATTCGGGATTAACTATGATTAATCAATACAATCAAAAAAAACAAGCAGCTGAAAATCTAGCACAAATCACCAACGTATTAAAATTAGTTTCAACAAATCTAAAAAAGGGAAATCAAGCATTAAAAAAACTTCATGTTTATGAAGATTCAGTTTATAAAATATTTAAAAAAATCAAGTAATAATATCAATTAAATTAAACAACAATGAAAAAAACAATTCTTTTAATTGCCTTTGCAATTATATCAACATTAAGTTATGGACAATCAACTTTTGATAAATTAGAAGATATGGACGGAGTTTCGTCTGTAGTGATTAGTAAAGACGCCTTCGAGATTTTATCAA
>CAJXSU010000010.1 GCA_913061465.1 uncultured Flavobacterium sp. | reverse complement strand
GCTCCTTAAATTATTTTTAAAAAAATATCTTTTGTTGCATATGTTTATAGATTACTTTTTAAATCTAACATAGTGTATTCCGGGAACAAACTTCTTCTTGCCTTTTTTGAAATATGTGAAATCTGGTTTTATATCTTTACCTGGCTCAAAAGAATTATTCCACAATCTATTTTTATCGATCTTCATTGTACCAATACTCACGTATTCACCAGCTTTTATTTCTAATACATCAAATATTTCACCCCCTGTGAGTCCCTCTTTAGTTCCAGAAGCTATAGCAAACCCATCTCTAAGTGGAAATAGCGGTTTAAATACATCATTATCCTTCTGAAGTTCAAAAAGTACCTGATTCATACTTTTAATAGTAGAAGTATCATACACATCTTCCTGATTTATTTCTGTTTCTTTTTTATCGGATATTGCAAGAAGTGTCATTGCTTTGTCGTTACTCAAAAATTTTAAATTAAAGTTAATTTTATCAAATTTTTCAAAATTAATTTTTGTAAAACCGTCTACAAGATCAAATGTAGACGTTAGATCCTCTAAATTTGCCTGACTCCATTCTAATTGATACAACCAAGCATCTGCTATAACAGAATATCCATCTTTCATAGTTAAATACAAAGCTTCAGCAGACCCTACCGCTAGCTCTTTTAATATTCCCTCTTTCATCTTCTTAATTTTTGAAAGCGCTAATTTTCTTACAGCTTCTGCTAATACTTCATTTTTAATATATTTTAATTTAGTGAAAACCACGAAAGTATTGGAAATAAGTCTATTTGTAACATCCGTTTCTAAATCTTGAGCGGTGTTTAAAGCTGCAGATTTTGCTGTCTCATTCTCAATGGTTTTCATTGTGATATAACTAGTATTAAATAGCCCATCATCTTTAATATTGAACCATTTTTTAACTAATTTATGAGCTATTTTTTTTTCGGATATAAATTTATCAAGCTTTAATTTAACTAAAGCCGGATCAGTTCTTAAATCTATAAATCCTGATGTTTTTTCATTGAGCGAGTTTTCTAATCCCTCAAAAAGACCAGACCTCTTCATGTTATTTGCAACCAATTCTTTTTCAGTTAATTTCCAATTGTCTAAAGTTACTTTGTTTACATCAATAGAATGATTATTATAATTCTCAGGAAAGTGAAAATTATAAAATTTTTGATAAGACTTTAGTACGTAATCTCCATTCTCAAACTCAAAGTCATCAATTAGGTGAAGATGAATAGAACTTCTTATATAATCATTTGTGTTTTGAGCTAATACAAAATAAGGTATTAACAAAAAAAATAAATATTTTTTCATTTTTAAAATTTTTTAAACTAAACGTAATTTAAAAAAATAAATTAAGAGTTATTTTAAAACTTTAGACATCTATTGTTAAGAGATTCATAGAGAGTTATTAAATTCCAATAAATCCTCGCCAAAATAGTTCGACTTTGCTCCCTTTGGCTCCTTGAATTATTTTTTATTAAATTTAGCATATAAAAAATGAATTAAAAAAATCTTAATGAAAAACTTATTACTATATCTACTCTTATTGCTAACATCGTTATCGTTTGGGCAAAATATTCAATCTTCCACTCGAAAATTTATTGATGGTACCCAGTTTACAAGAATTAATAAAGATTGGACAACAATAGCTGAATTTAAATCAGGTATAGGTGAAACTGTTGAGTTTTACCCCATTGAAGTTATAGATTTAAAAAACGGGAAAAAAACGGAAGCACTTCAACTAGATATGAAAATAAAAAATCCTGATGTTTTTAAAACAGCATGGATTGGTATCGAAGAAATCAATGAATTTATTTATTTTATTGAAAAAAATGTAATTCCAAATTTAGATTTAAAATTTAAGGATAAATCCTCTAAATTTATCTTTAAAGCAAATGAAATGACTCTCACTTATTATATTTATGAGAAGAAACGGAGGTTAACTATTAAGTTGAACGTTTATGATGATAGTGAATTTAATAATTACACATTCTGGACTGAAACACAAGTTAGCAAAATTCCTAGATTATTAGAAGTATTAAAAATTATCAAATAAATAGTTTTACGACTCTAAAATAAATTTTAAGCATTTGAAGCAATGAAAATCAACTATTTATTTTTTCTATTATTACCTTTTATAACTTTTGGACAAGAAGTTAAATACCGTTTATTAGATTCTAACCTCGATGTAATTAAAGTAAAAAATAGGTATAAACTTTCTTCAAAAGAAAGAAAGAATGTTTATCACTATGCAGAATACGTGTTTGAAAATCAATCTCTTATCAAGATAAAATATTACTATGCAAAAGGCAAGTATCCAACCTACAATAAAACTAATTGGTCAGAAATAGTAAATAAAAAGGGATCCATCTCATTTTCAAACATTAACAAAGCAGTGGGTATACTCAGATCTTATGTAGATTTAAAAGCTGTTAAAGTAAATCTTGACACCATTTTAAATAGTAACGATCTTTTAAAATATTTCAAGTCTATTGAAAAATTTTATCCAAATGGTAAAAAAATGTTTGATTTGAATTTTGATAATGGCAAAAAAGAGGGAAGTCAGATTGTTTTTAATAATTTAGGTGAGATAATATATAATATTTCTTGGCAAGAAGATATAGTTTCAAAGCGTATTAATTATATTAAAGATTCGTACGGAGTATTTGAGCCAAACGATAAAAATTGGAAGAGTTATTCAGTAACCCAATATGATAAAAGAACCGACAGAAAAAAAGCAAAATGGTATTATAATAATGGTAAGGAAATTATCAATAAGAGAGAGGTTTACTCAATTTTAGGTAGACAAATTTATTCTGAAGTAGATAATATAAATGAAATTTCTTTAAAACAATACTTTAAGAAGAATAATACTCCTATTGTAGAAGGTGTTTATACCGTGAAAAACACCAGTGCTAATCTGAACTATAAAATAGCTTTACTAGAGGGTGGTGACGATAAATTTTATGGCTACCAACTTGGTGGTTTTATGTATAATGTAGAAAACTGGAAAAAAGGAGAAATAAGAACCATATTTGAAAAAACATTAGTTCCTAATTATTACAATATAACTTGGTTAAATGATTATAAGAAACAAGAGATTAGTCAAATTATTGAATTGAAAAGTGGAGCTATTGCTAGTTTTGGAAAATATACCATGATAAAGTTATATCCTGGATTAAATTCAATAAACAAAGTAAAGCCTAAGAGTGATAACAACTGGGCAGGAAATGGCTCTGGAATTATCATTTCAAAATCTGGACATATTATTACTAATCATCACGTGATTAAAGATGCAGAAAAAATCGAGGTTGAATTTATGTTAGATAATGAATTACAGAAATTAAATGCAGAAGTTATTCAAATAGATAAGACAAATGATTTAGCAGTTCTTAAAATATTTGATAGAAATTTTGATGGGGTAAATGAACCTCCTTATAATTTTAAATTTAGAAGCAGTGATGTAGGAACAAAAGTTTATGCTTTTGGTTATCCAATGGCTTTATCTATTATGGGTAAAGAAATTAAAGTTACTGATGGTATGATTAGTTCTAAATCTGGATTTGATGGTAACATTACAACCTATCAAATTACAGCTCCAATTCAAGGAGGAAATAGTGGGGGTCCATTGTTTGATGAACAAGCGAATTTAATAGGTATTAATTCATCTGGTTTAAAAAAAGATATCGCTGATAATGTAGCTTATTCTATTAAAACAAGTTATGTTTCAAATCTTTTAGATGTTCTTCCTAAAAGTATCGAATTACCCTCTAGTACTAAACTTAAATCTTTACCTCTTACAAAACAAATTAAAGAAATATCAAAATATGTTGTTTTAATTAAAGTAAAGTAATTCATCAATAGAAAAAATAGAATTTAGATTTAGTTAGCGTTTTTAATTTGTGCAACAATTCCATCCCAGCCCAAAACACTTCAATTTCTCTCCTCTTCTACTCCTTGAATTATTTTTTTCTTAAAATAAAAAAACCCACATAATAATTATGTGAGTTTATCTTTATTGATTGATGCATCGTCTATTTGGGTGCTTGATAATCATAATACCCTTCTACAGGTATCATTAAATGATCATATCCAGTCCCTTTAAACATTACATATGGTGCTCCAGAATTAAAGTTTGTAGTTTGACCATCTAGAGATGCAGGATCTTTAGGGAATAACATTAAATGTGCTCCAGATTCAATCCATTCTCCTTCCACAGCATCTTCTTTGTTAAATACAAGATGTTTTGTGTTGTCTTCTCCCATATCTCCGTGTAACATCCATGCCCATCCATCTGCATCCATTTTTGGTGTTTTTCCACCCATGTAAGCCATTGCCCATTGCATAGCTGGACCATCTCCAACCATAGGCATTGCTTCGTGAGCATCTTTCCAACCATTTTCTGGATCAGACATACCTCTAGGATTTGCAGCCATTGCTGTCCATCCGTTAGTTCCTTCTCTAAGTATTGTACCGTCCATTGCCATTACTGAGCAGTTAGCTGCAATAAATGATGGAGCTGCGGTACTGTATGCCCAAACTCTCCATTCTATAGATGTGTGAGGACCTGCTGGCTCAGCTGATAATTCAACTGTTGGCTCAGCTGTTGGTTCAACTGTTTGTTGACAAGCTGTGACTAATATTAAAGCCATTAATAGAAATAAATTTTTCATATTTTAATAATTTAGTTAGTTAGATTACTTGTAAATATATATTAATTTTAAATAACTAAATCGTGGTGTCTGCAAAATTATAGCTTTAAATAATTTAGCACTGCTCCCCAATTTTTGAAGTTTTCTGATCCAAAATGCAACCACTCCCCATTAAACTCGAATGCTCCGCAAAATAGTCTGACATCACTCCCCTCTACTCCACTTTTTATTACCAAGAATAATTTTTATTCTTGGAAAGAATTTTTTTATTAAATTTAATTAATATTAAATATTAGAAACTTAATAGATTAATTATAGTTTTCTATATTTAAATATAAGATCTATATGATTCAAAAAATAAATTTATTAGGGATAGTCTTATTACTATTAACTTTCAATTCCTGTAATAAAGGTGATGATTCTAGTCTTTCTCCACAAAGCACTTCAATAAATAAAATACTAGCTTTAGGAGCATCAAGAGTTGAAGGGGCTAGGCCTGAATTTGAAAGTTATAGATACGAACTCTGGAAAAGCTTAAAAGAAAATAATTGGATTTTTGATTTTATCGGAACTCAAACTGACGAATCTTCTTATCCAACATTTAATAATATGTATTTTGATGAAGACCATGAAGGTAGAGGTGGTTGGACATCTGGTGAAATACTAAATGGCCTTGGTGATTGGCTAAATCAAACAGGCTCTGCTGATATTGTTTTACTAAGTTCGCCTGGGGGTAATGATGCGCTTCAAGGATTACCGTATTCACAAGCAGTGTCTAATATCAACAACATAATTGATATTCTTCAAGCCGACAATCCCAGTGTCAAAATTATACTTGAGCAAATGGCTCCCGGTAGAAGTGATATAATGACTTCAGAACTGACAGAATTTTTTACACAAATGCAGCAAGAGGTTATACATATTGCAGTAAATAAAACAACAACCAGCTCAACTGTAATAGCTGTGGATATGTTTACAGGATTTAATGATGATTTGCTAGCTGATGATGTACATTACAATGAAGCAGGTGCTGAATTTATTGCCAATAGATATTACACTATTCTTATAAATGTTTTGGAATAAAAAAAGAGATTACTCTTAATCCAATAATTTACTGAGTGAGATCAAATCCTCTCCAAAATAGTTGAATTTCACTCCCTTTAGGCTCCACGATTAAAAACTTCATCATATTAATTTTCAATAAGTTGAGGTTTTTTAGTATTTAAATATGTACGATTATTTTACGACCAAGCTTAATAAAAAAACCAAGGGTATAATCTACCTTAATGACCGCAAAAGAACTCGGCCTAGTTAATACTCAGACAATAGGTCTTCTGTTAGACCTCAGCTCCTAAAACAAGTTTTTCATTCAGCAATGTTGAGTGATTCTCCACAAACTCTTCTAGTACTTTAAAAAAGTTTAAAATATCTTGTTTAGAATTGTTTGCGTTAATGGTTACCAATCTTACAAAGGTATCCTCATTAAAAGAACCAAAGCCTACAACCGTGATTTGATGCTCATAAAGAGTGGTACACAGTAACATAGGGTCGATATTTTTATAGTTAAAACAAATGGATATGGAATCGTCAAAACTGTACAAAGTATAATCTTTATGAGTTGAGACATAGTCACGAGCTACAGTAGCCAATTCAAATTGCTGGTCTATGATTTTTTCTAAGCCTTCTGCTCCAACTGATTTCCAAAGCGTCCAAAATTTTAAGGCATCATTTCTTCTTCCGCACTGAAAAGAAGTTTTACCTAAGTTAAAATCATCTCCATCAGTTTGATATAAATAATCTGCTTCATTACTAAAAGATTCGTGCATTTGCTTTTTGTCATTCACTAAAATAATAGAACAAGTTAATGGTGTTCCTAACATTTTATGTGCATTATAACTGAAAGAATCTGATCTTTCTACACCTTTAATTAGATGTTTATATTTATCACTAAAAATTACACTTCCACAATATGCGCCATCAACGTGCAACCAAATATTATATTTTTCGGTGATAACTGCAATTTCATCAATTGGATCAAAAGCGCCTAAAACAGTTGTTCCTGCTGTTGCATTTACAAATGTTGGAATTCCACCATTTTTAATATCTTCTTTAATCTGAGCTTCTAATTCAGCAGAAACCATTCTTCCTTCTAAATCTGCTTTTATATAACGAATGTTATTTCTTCCAATTCCGGCAAAACTTGCATTCTTAGCATTCGAATAATGAGATTCTTTAGATGTGTAAATGATTAATGGTTTTGACATTCCATTATGTCTACAATTAGAATCTTTTGCATCACGAGCCATAATTAATGCCACATAATTACTCATAGAACCGCCCGTAGGAAATGTACCGTTACTGTTAGAACCGTAACCAACTAAATTGCAAGATTGTCTAATAATTTCTTGTTCAATACCCACTTGCGGACCTGCAACTTTGTATGTATACATACTATTATTCAACAATACAGCTAATAAATCTCCTAAAATTGCTTTTCCTTGTCGTCCTCCAAAAAGTTGATTGAAAAATAAATTTGTGGCCGTTTTTGGAGTAGAAATTATTACATTTTTCAAGACTGATTTAAACTCATCATCAATCATCCCAGATTGATTTAAAGACAAATCTATAGTTTCATATAATTTATCTGAATCAATTCTTTCTGCTACCGGATTTTTTACTTCTTCATTAATTAAAACTTCAACTAGCTCATTAAATAAATTAATATCATTATATATGTTGGACATTTTTTCTCTTTTAAATTTTAATACCAATTATAAACTCGTACAATACGTTAAATTCTTATTGATAAAAGTTTTTGTTTTTTCATCAAAAACATTACAATTAGATATTGGTTTTGCGTACAAATGCAAAGACATACTTCTTTTGTTAGCTATGTTTTCTAATGAATGAAATCCCATAAAGTCTTTCATATAAGTTACTTCATTAGCTTTTGAAATGGCTGATTTTATAATCTTTAGCTTTCCAGCTGCATCTTCTTTATAAATATTTTCTCTGAATTCACCTTCAATAACCTTAACCCAACATTCTTCTCCGCCGTGATCGTGAATTTGAGTAACTTGTCCTTTTTCCCAACACAAAAGAATTAATTCAAATCGTTCGTTTTTAGTAATGCAATTTCTTGTATAACACTCACTAGACCAAGAGCTATAATTATCTAAAGTATTAGCTGGAAATTTTATTGAATGTATTGTGTGATTGAAAGTCGTCCTCTCTCCTTCTGAAAGTGCTGTAATTAATTCGTCTATAGTTTGAAGAGTTTCTGTGGTGTGATCGTTGGAATTCAAAGGTTTTTTTTTGTTCATTTAATGTACAAATCCAAGGTCACTCCCTAAATCTAAATAAATAAATCGAGATGATTTAATAAATCATCTGAGTTTAACAAATATAGCTATTTTTGAAGGTTTCTAAGTGATTTTGAACTATAATAAGTAAAAAAAGTTGATTATTCTATTATTATGACTAATTTTCGGGATATTACGAAACCTGTTTTTTTTTAAAATTTTTATTTAAAATAGACAAAATTCAATCACCAATTCAGCTATATGCAAGATCCAAATTTAACAATCAAAGTAGTAGTCCTTGCAGTTTATGTTGGGATTTTATTTTTAATTGGAATTTTCGCATCTAGACGAATTAAAGGTATGAGCGATTATTATGTAGGTGGGAAAAAGATGGGTTTTTGGGCAGTTGCATTTTCTGCAAGAGCAACTGGAGAATCTGGTTGGTTATTGATTGGACTTACCGGAATGGGTGCAATAGTAGGATATTCTGGCTATTGGGTTGTTGTAGGAGAACTATTAGGTGTTTTTATTTCCTGGCAATTTATGGCAAAACGTTTCAAAAAAAGATCTGATGCATATGGTGCTATTACCATTCCAGATTATTTAACTAGTCATTTTAAGTCCACATCGCACACACTTAGAATTATTGCGGCTTCAGTTCTAGTTATTTTTATAGTGATTTATGTAGCTTCACAAATTGATGTTACGGGTATTGCATTTAGATCGATGCTGGGAATTGATTATAAACTAGGCGCATTAATCGGCTTCTTTATTGTCTTAGCTTATATTTTTATTGGTGGGTTTGTTGCTGCCGTTTGGTCAGACTTATTTCAAGGTCTCTTAATGTTTTTTGGCCTTGTTTTACTCCCAATTGTAGTTTGGTTTTCTATGGACCAAGGAGCTGGAGTTACAGCAGGATTAAATGCGATTGATCCAACGCTAACAAACATAATGGGAAGAAGTTCTGATGGTTGGATGAATCTTTTTACCATTCTAGGGTTTTCTATGATTGGATTAGGTTTCTTAGGATCTCCGCAAGTGTATGTCCGTTTTATGTCTATTAAAGACAAAAAAGAAATTGACAAAGGAAAATGGGTTGCGGTCCTTTTTACATTACTTACAGATGCAGCCGCAGTAACTATTGGTATACTTGCTAGAATCTACTTTACAAGTGAAGGACAAGATCCTGAAGCTATTTTAGGTAATAATGGTGAAGATGTGCTAACTATGATTACAGAAAGTTTCTTACCAACAATATTAGTAGCCGTATTTATTGCCATTGTATTATCTGCAATTATGTCTACCATTGATTCATTGTTAATATTAGCCTCAAGCGCCATTACTCGTGACTTTTATCAAAAGATATTTAGACCTAAAATAAAAGATAAAGATCTCACAAAAATGTCAAGAATTGCTACCATCATTATGGCATTTTCTGCCTTGTTGATTGCAATTATTATGGATTATGTATCACCTAATAGACAGATTTTTTGGGTCATTATTTTTGGATGGTCTGGTATCGCTGCCACCTTTTGCCCAGTGGTTATTCTCAGTCTTTTTTGGAAGGGCTATTCTGAAAAAGGAGCTATCGCATCCATGATTTCTGGTTTTATTTCAGTTATAGTTTTCAATTTTGTTTTAAAAGAAATGCCAAATATAGGGCCCTATTTTGTGGCTCTCGATGTACTTGCCCCTTCTTTTGTAGTCGCTATGATTTTGGGTGTTCTGGTTTCAAAATTGTATCCACCAAGAGAAGAAGCCGTTAAGATGATCAAGGAAATTGATACAACATAACAATGTTTTGCCTCGCAACACTAAATGTATTTAGAACATTTATATAAAATACCGGACCGAAAACATACCTCTTACAAAACAAATTAAAGAAATATCTAAATATGTGGTTTTAATTAAAGTAATAAACAATTTTAGTTGCCTTCAATATTTTTCTGATATTCTGAATGTAGAATTAAATTTAATTCTGAAACTTTATTTTTAAACTCTTTTTGGTTAATAATATTTACATTCTCAAATTTAGTTGCTCTATGATCATAAAGCATCCTAGCGATGATTGAATTGTCTTTCGATTTTATAAATTCTGTGTAACTAAAATCTCTTGTTTTTAGGGTAAATCCGTTCCCTTTTTTAATGAAAACATGTTTTTTACCTTCTAAGTTTGGGTTGTTTAAAATTGGTACCAAACTCGTTCCGTCTAATTGTTCCTTTGGTATTTCTATCCCACAAATTTCTGCCAATGTAGGATAAATATCTACTAATGCTGTTAAGGCATTTGTTGTTCCTTTGGCTTTAGTTAACGGATTGTAAATAATTAAAGGCACCTGAGTAGAGGTGTTATAATTTGTAAACTTTGCCCATTGTGTATGTTCTTGAAGATTATAGCCATGGTCAGATACAAAAATAACAACTGTATTTTTATCTAATTCTTGCTCTTTTAACTCATGTAAAATTTTACCAATTAAAGCATCTGTGTAAGATACTGTTGCATAATACCCATGAATTAAATCAATAGCTATACTATCAGAAACCTGCCCTCGCTTGGGGATATTAGAATAGGAACGCATTTCTGGCCAACTACTAATACTTATCTTTGGAGCATCTAAAGGGATAGCATCATGGTTTTCTGGTTGCAGAATAGTATTTCTATCGTACAAATCCCAATACTTTTTTGGTGCATTAAAAGGTAAATGAGGGCTGATAAAACCAGCGCTTAAAAAAAAGGGGTTGTTACTCTTTTTTAATTTTTTAATGTCTTTGATTACTTTCTCCGTTAGTAACCCATCTATATGTGTGAAGTCTGAAACCTCTGCACTTTCATAAGCAGGACCTTTATCTGTTATTTTATAGTTTGAGATATTAGTAGGGTTTTGATAGTCTTTCCATAAGGATTGCCAATAATCGGTTGGCGCTAACCCTAAATCATTTTTATCAAATGCATAGGGTCGCCAAACTTCATTCCAATCGGTTTCTCTATCGTCTAAATGATGATAAATTTTTCCGTTAGAAATCGTGGTGTACCCATTACTTTTGAATAACTGTGGAAGCGTAACTGCCTCAGGAGTTTCTTTTTCAACAAACGTGTTGTAATTTATAAATCTTTTTTTTGTTGGCAACATCCCTGTTAACATACTGGCTCGAGATGCACCACAAACCGGCACATTACAATAAGCATTTGTAAACTTTATTCCTTTTGATGCCAAGGCGTCAATATTTGGCGATTGTATATGTGTAGCTCCAAAACTTGCTAATTCTGGCCTTAAATCATCAATGTAAAACAAGAGAACGTTTGGCTTTTTAGGTATGAGATCTGGTACCGTATTTTTACAGTTTAAGAAAATAAAAAAAGATAAGAGTAGTAGTTTTCTCATTATTTTTCAAATATATACATTCAAATCTAATAAAATGTTTTCTAGTTGTACTAACCAATGTTCATCTTTCAGTGTCGCGGTTTTGAGCTCCAAAGGTTAATTTCGGCATATCCAAAATAGTATTCCCAAGAATAACTTTTTATTTTTAAGAATATCTTTTTCTAAAAATAAAAAAAATCTTCCCCCAAAAACTTTAATTTCACTCCCCCGCTACTCCTTGAATTATTTTTTTTAAATTTGACCAAAAATTACAATCATGAGAAATATAATCTTACTACTATTAGCAGCAATTACATTTACTAATTGTGAAGATACTCCAGATATTTTGGGGATGGTAGATCCTATTGACTATTCTGTAGAAGGTAAATGGTTATGGTCTCCAGATCCTAATGATAGAACCTATGCAAATACCATGTATGAATTCCAAAACGGAACTCGATATACATCCTATGCAAACTGTACTACGAATACCCCTTGTACTGATTCAGATTTTAATGCATTAGATGCATTAGATAGAATACCAGGTTCAGAGGCTTATAGGTTTGAGGATTTTATTCTAACCATTGATGGCATAGCCCAAACTATCGCATTTAGATGTGATGGTGGTATTCTTGTTTTTGAAAACGGTGGTATTTTATGGAAATTAAGTTCAGATTGTCAATAAAAATTACAATAGAAGATATACTAAGATAATCATGACCAAAACATACATTATTGAAGGCATGACTTGTGAGGGGTGCGTGGCTAAAATTAGCTATGTACTTCAACAACATGCAAGTATTTCTTCTGTTTCTGTTGCACTTCCAAACAAATCTGCCACGGTAACCATGAGTGAAGAGTTATCTATTGAAGAATTACAACACCTTTTTGGCACGTCTAGTAAATATACGGTTGGCCCTTTAGAACCATCAACTATTCAAGAAAGTAAACGTATTTTAACAACCTATAAACCACTGCTCCTTATTTTTATATTTATAGCAGCAACCACAGCAATTGCTTCAATGAATGATGGAAAGATTGATCTAATGCTATGGATGCGTTATTTTATGGCTGGTTTTTTTATTGTTTTTTCATTCTTCAAATTTTTAAACTTAGCTGGTTTTGCAGAAAGCTATGCCATGTATGATGTACTTGCAAAAAGAGTAAAAGTATATGGGCTTATCTATCCATTTCTTGAACTATTTCTAGGTGTTGCCTACCTCACAAATTTTGAGCCTAAAATTACCTATATAGTTACCATTTTTTTAATGAGCTTTAGTAGTATTGGAGTGATTCAAAGCGTCTTAGACAAGAGAAAGATTAAATGTGCTTGTTTGGGAGCAGTTTTTAATTTACCAATGAGTAAGATTACCATCATAGAGAATTTAACAATGGTTGTAATGGCGTGCTTGATGCTATGGAAAGTTTAGAATAAAAAATATAATCTAAAGTTTAATCAAATCCTCTCAAAAACACTTCGATGTTACTCTCCTTGGTTCCAAAATTAAAATTCTATCGCATAAGGTTGAATTTTCTCTTGTTTACACTTCTTTAACAAGAGTTCAAATCGTTTTATTATATTTAGTGATTAGATAATTTTATGTTACGATTAATAAAGTTTTTAATGTTAGGTGTTTTTATCCTTAGTCTAGTTGTAATAATTATAAGTCTATTGGTGCAACTTATCCCCTTATTATTCTTTTTTTAACTTGAAAACTGAGGAGACTGTTGGAAAATAATTCTATATGAAACAACGAATCAAATACTGTAAGGTATGTAATGAAGATTTCTCTACCCTATATAGAGTGCAATATAAAAACCCTAAAGAATGGGTATTTGTATGTAAAGATTGCTTAGTGTCTCTTAAAAAAGAGAACCCAAACTACAAATACGGAGGTACATGGAAAAAATAGAGATAAACACTAATTTAGCTTGCTCTAAAACTAAATTTCACGGGTTACTAACTGATTGTATTATGACTAAAAACATAAAAATACTAATACTTTTAATTGGCTGTAGTATGGCTTGTATTAGCTGTTCCCATGATAAAAAAACAGAACAAAGTACCCCAAATATAATTTACTTTCTTGCCGATGATTTAGGCTATGGAGAACTTGGAGCTTATGGGCAATCGATCATCAAAACACCCCATATAGATGCATTAGCAAAAAATGGAATGAAGTTTACCCAGCATTATTCTGGAGCTCCAGTTTGTGCACCTGCAAGATATGTGTTTTTAACAGGAAAACATGCGGGACACGCTTACATAAGAGGTAACGATGAGTGGAATGAAAGGGGTGATGTTTGGAACTATGAGGAGGTTTATCATAACCCAGGGCTAGAAGGGCAAAG
This sequence comes from uncultured Flavobacterium sp., assembly GCA_913061465.1. Taxonomy (GTDB): domain Bacteria; phylum Bacteroidota; class Bacteroidia; order Flavobacteriales; family Flavobacteriaceae; genus Polaribacter. The sequence goes on along the minus strand of CAJXSU010000010.1, from coordinate 29,062 downwards.
ACCCATTCCTAAAAACACAATTACCTTAGGAGACCAATTAAAAAAAGCTGGATATACCACGAGTATTTTTGGAAAATGGGGTTTAGGTGCTCCTGAATCTGATGGCATACCCACACTGCAAGGATTTGACTTTTTTTATGGATATAACTGCCAAAGGCAAGCACACAACCTCTACCCTTCTCATCTTTGGGAAAATGAAACTAAAGTCTTATTAAATAACCAATTGGTAGCACCAAGAACCAAATTAGACTCCTTAGCAGACCCCTTAAAAGAGGAAAGCTATATAAAGTTTACTCAGAATGACTATGCGCCTCAAAAAATTCAAGAAAAAGCATTGTCTTTTATTGAAGCCAATAAAGACACGCCTTTCTTTATGTATTATGCATCTCCGCTACCACATCTCCCCTTGCAAGCTCCTAAAACCTATGTAGATAAGTATAGGGAGATTTTAGGTGAAGAAGACCCCTATCTTGGTGATGATAGTTATTTTCCGAATAGGTACCCCAGAGCTACCTATGCAGCAATGATTAGTTATTTAGACCATCAATTGGGTGAGCTGGTTAAAAAACTAAAAGAAAAAGGAATCTATGAAAATACCGTTATCATTTTCTCTAGTGATAATGGACCTACCTACCTAGGTGGGGTTGACTACGATTATTTTGAAAGTTCAAAACCATTTTCAAATGGGTATGGAAGAACCAAAGGGTTTGTATATGAAGGAGGTATTCGAGTTCCTCTTATTGTGAGTTGGCCAAATTCTATTAAACCCGGAACTCAAAGTAAACACCTGTCTGCTTTTTATGATCTTATGCCTACCATCTCTGATTTAGCCGGAGTACCTCCTCCAAATTCTATAGACGGCATTAGCTTTAAATCTACGCTGCTAGATCTAGAACAAAAGCAACACGAATTTTTATATTGGGAATTTCCTAGTTACCATGGCCAACAGGCCGTAAGAATGGGGAAATGGAAGGGGGTTCGTAAAAATATTTTTGATGGAAATTTAGATATTGAGTTGTATAATTTAGAAACAGACATTAAAGAACAACTAGATATTGCTAGCCAGCACCCTAATATTGTAGCACATATAAAAAGAATTATGGTTGAAGAACATGAGCCAGCTTCTAACAAAAAATTCAAGTTTAAACAGCTAGGAGATCTGTAGTAAATCTCATCAGTATTATTATAAAATAATACACTTCCCATTTATTAAAAAAGTATTGTTTTTGTAGCTAATTACTATTCATTTTTTTTATAAACTAATATTATAACACGGTTTGAACAATTTTTTAAGCAGATTGACCGAAAACAGAACTATTAAACTTGTATTTAATCTCAATTTTGTTGTTTAATCTTGTAAATTTTCAATGAAAAAACATCTTTTAATTCATCAAATCTTTATTCTTCTTTTAACTACAAGTTTTATTGCACAAGCACAATCAGTTAAAAAGGCATCCAAACAAAAACAACCTAACTTTTTATTTGTATTAGTTGATGACCAACCTTTTGATGCTCTTGGACTCTCTGAACGCTATCCGTTTTTAAAAACGCCAAACATTGATCGATTGGCTAAAGAAGGTGCCAATGTAGAAAACTTCTTTGTAACGCAATCTATTTGCTCTCCTTCTAGAGCTAGTTTTTTAACAGGAACTTATCCTCATATTCATGGAGTAAATCAAAATAATAAACATGTAGATCCAAATTGGGATGAGTTTGCACCCTATTCTAGTCATTTACAAAAAAGTGGTTACGAAACAGCACATGTTGGAAAAATTCATATGGCGCATTATAAAGGGAAAAAACACATCAGACCAGGATTTGATTACTGGTTTAGTTTTGTGGGCCAAGGAAAATACTTTGACCCTCCAGTAAATGAAAATGGTAAAGAGTATCAGGAAGAAGGATATATGACAGATATTTTAACCGATAAGGCAATTTCTTGGTTAAAAGAAAAAAGAGATCCTGGCAAACCTTTTAGCTTAAATCTGTGGCACAAAGCGGTTCATCAACCTCACTTGCCTGCTCCCAGACATGAAGAATTATACCTTGGAGAAGAATTACCAAAACCTCCTTATGATACTCATAAAGAAACCTTTAAAGGAAAACCCGAATGGCAGCGAAAAAAAACCTATGGGTTTGAATGGAAAAAACATTTACCAATTCCCTCAGAACTACCAGAACAAGAATGGCCTATAAATTATGATAGAAATATGCAGCTTTTACGTTGTTTAGTTGCCATTGATGAATCTCTAGGAAAAGTCTTAGCTACCCTAGAAGAAATGGGTGAATTAGAAAATACTGTGGTTATATATAGTAGTGATAATGGTTATTTTATGGGAGAACATACTTTTTTAGACAAACGATTAGCTTATGAAAACTCTATGCGAGTGCCAATGCTTATTCGTTATCCAAAAATGATCAAAAAAAATACTAAAATAACAGAGCAGTGTCTTAATATAGACATAGCTCCAACGATTCTAAATTTAGCAGGCATTAATAAGCCAGACTATATGCAAGGAGAATCTATGGTAAACCTGTTAAAGGGTGAAAAAGAGCAAAACTGGAGAGATGCTATTCTCTTCGAATATTATGTAGATAGCTATTGGCCCTATGCAGGCCCTAACCAAATTGCTGTAAGAACAGAAAATTACAAGCTAGTAGATGCTTTTTTAGCAAATGATATCGATGAGTTGTACGACCTTAAAAAAGACCCAGGTGAAATGAATAACCTGATCAATGTGGAAGCCTATGACAAGATAGAAGCAGAACTCAGAAATGAAGCTACCAAATTAAAACAACAATACAACTATAATCCAAACCGAGATTGGTGGTTAAAGAAAGTAATGAAATCTAAAAAGAGGCCCTAAAACCCCAAAGCCATCTTTTTTATTATAATCTGTCAAACTATAATAAAAAGCTTACAATGGAAAAATTGTATTTTTACCAATAGGAGTATTTTTAGAGTTAACTTTTTTTAATCTTTTTTATGGTGAGACGCTTTTATAAGATAGCTAGCTTCTTATTTTTTTTACTTCCCATTCTAGTTTGTAGTCAGCAAATAAATCATTTAGGTGTTTATGACGGAATTAGAAGTGGAGCGGTTCGTGCTTTTGAAAAAGATACTCTGGGCTACATGTGGATTGGCACCTCACAGGGATTAAATAGATATTCTGGATATCAATTTAAAAATTACGACAAATTTCTTACCAGTGGTGTTGTAGATATTATTAGTAAAAATGGAAATCTTTTCATTTTAGGATCTAAAGGGGAACTTCTTCAATACAATTACCAACAAGACAGCTTTGCGTCTATTTTAAATTTAAAAGACCTTAAATTTTTATCTTTTGAACTTATCAATGACCATACTATAATTATTGGGCTTCAACAGGGATTGATCATTTACGATTTAAAATCTAAAAACTTAAGTAAAGTTCTTCATCCTAAAAGCATGTTTAACAGAAGTATTAAAGTGCATGAAAACAAAATTTACATTGCCTCTACAAAAGGAATTAATATCTATAATTATTATCAAAGTATAAATGAGTTAGTAAAATATAAAACACGCTTAGAAAATCATGAAATTCTTGATTTAAATTTTGACAATCAAAACCGAATTTGGGTGGGCACCTATGAAAAAGGGCTATTTATAATTGATAATGATGATGTTAAAAAAATAAAAACTTATGATCAAAAAATAAAAACACATACAATAAGGTCTATAGAATTTGATAAAAATAATAAAGCCTTAATTGCTTTAGAGGGTGTTGGTTTATTAATTATGGATGATCAATTTAACATTCTTAATAAATTAGAAAATACCCCAAATGAAATTAACTCTCTAAGTCAGAATAGTATCTATGAAATTTTTGTTGATGAAGAAAATGCATACTGGCTTGGGTTAAGAGAGGTTGGAATTGATTTAATCTATCCTAGAGATAATGCTTTTAAAAATATTTTTTATATTCCTTTTAAGCCCAATAGTATTAGCAATAATAACATACGTTCAATTTATTATGAGGATGGAGGGAATGTTTGGTTTGGAACTGAAAATGGAATTAGTAAACGATCACCAAATGGAACGTGGACAAATTACAACACAAACACTCCACTAGAGAATAAAGCGGTTTTAACCATAAATAAATTTGATGATCATTTAATTTTAGGGGTGTATGGTATTGGATTATTAAACTTTAATACTAGAACTGGAGAAACTTCCACTTTTAAGCTCAAAGAAAATGGGGAAAGCTCTAAACGGATTTTTACCACTTTCATAGACAATAATGAATTATGGGTTGGAGGTTTTGATGGGCCTGTAAAACATTACATAAATAATGTTTTGATCAGCACCTATAAAACCGGAAATGCACGTTGCATTGTGGCAGGAGAAGATCACATATTATATGTAGCTTCCTCAGGTGGTGTTTATGAAATAAATAAGCTAGATAAAAGTGTAAACGTTATTAAATATGTTAACCAACAAAATATTGATCAGAATCACGCAGTATTATTTGACAAACAAAACAACTGTCTTTGGATCGGAAATACTCAGGGATTATTTAAATACAGCCTTTCTTCAAAGAAAATAAAACACATTAATACTGCATTAAATTTTGAACCTGGAACTGTATTTTCTATTCAAAAAGATGCAAATGAAAATTTATGGTTTGCTAGTGATGTTGGATTATGGAAATTAAATATTTCGCAAGACATTATTAGAAAATATGATAATGGAGATGGCGTAACCGTTGATAGGTTTGGATTTGGTGCCTCCACTCAATCTTCAGATGGCCGGTTGGCTTTTGGTGGTCCAGATGGTGCAACACTATTTAATCCTTTAGAGATCCCAAAAGAGAAAGAAATTTCTAAAATTTATATTTCTGACTTCCAGATCAATGGTGTTTTGGCCGATTCTACTATGATTGAGAAAAACATAAATTATCTTGATAAAATAGCACTTAATTATAATCAAAATTCTTTGAGTTTTGATTTTGAAGCACCTACTTTCCATGGCTCAAAAAAACATTCATTCAATTGGCAACTGAAAGGCTATGACCAAACTAAAAATATATCTAAAAACAACAGAAGTATCGTTTACTCAAAATTACCTCCCGGTAATTATTCCCTAGCTATTGAAGCTATTAATATTGAGAATGTTTTATCTCTAGAACCCTTTCATATAGATATTATTATTAAAAATCCTTTTTGGCTAAATCACTTAGCATTTTTATTATATATATTGTTAGGAAGTGGAATTACCTATTTATTTTTTCTAATCAGAAAATCTAGAGCTGCTCAAAAATTTAATGATAATAAAATAAAGTTTTTTACAGAAGTAGCTCACGATATAAGAACCCCTGTTACTCTAATTCAGCTCTTAGTTTCTCAACTTTCCGAAAAAAACAATTTTCAGAATAACATAGATCTAATACATCGCAATACACAGAATTTAAATGAATATGTTACTCAACTTTTAGACTTTCAAAAAGCAGATCGAGGAATGCTTAAATTGTCTATAATAAAAGTTGAGTTGAAAGAAATTATTCACATGACTGTGGCTGAATTAGAACCATTGCTTAGTAAAAAGTCTATTGATATTATAGTTTCAGTTCCAAAAATTCATATCTGGATCGATGAAAATAAAATGTCTCGAATTTTTTATAATTTAATTTCTAATGCTATAAAATATAGTGAGGATGGTGGAAAAATTGAAATAAAGGCATCAAAAGATAAAAAACACATAAAAATAGACTTTATAGATAACGGATTTGGAATCCCTGAGAAAGAGCAAAAATTAATTTTTTCAAGATTTACAAGAGGAACCAATATTAACAATAAAGGAATTAGTGGTTCAGGTATTGGATTAATGATTTCAAAAAAAATTGTTGAATTACATGGTGGAAATATTAAATTTATAAGTAAAGAAAATTTAGGCTCTACTTTTACAGTAATCTTAAAAATGGGAAGTGAACATTATAATGAAAATGAAATTCTAATTGAAAATTCTAATTTATTTGAGCCCATCTCATTGGAAGAAAGTATAACCAACAATAAACGCATATTACTTGTTGAAGATAATGACGATTTAAGATTAATTATTAAAGCTGAATTAGAAAAAAAGTATACAGTTCTAGATGCTCCAAACGGAAAAGAAGCACTTTTAATAGCCTTAGCAAAAAACCCAGACTTAATTATTACAGACGTTAGGATGCCAGATATGGGTGGTAAAGAATTGTGTAATGTCATCAAATCAAACTTTCAAACAAGCCATATTCCCATAATAATGATTTCAGCCTTAAGTGGTCTTGATGATAAAATTGAAGGACTGGAAATTGGTGCCGATGCTTACTTAGAAAAACCATTTAATATGAAAATATTGATTACAATGGCCAATAACTTAATCAATTCTAGGCAAGCAATTCATAAAATTTTGAGCCCAAAGTCAAAGGGAAAAATAACATCTAAGTCTGCCGATGAAAATTTCCTGTCTGAAGTTGTAGACATCATCAAAAATAACATTACCAATAGTGAGTTTTCAATTAAATTGATCTCTGATAAAACAGGTCTTAGTCGCTCTAATTTGTTCCGAAAATTAAAAGGACTCACCAATATGTCTCCAGTAGATTTAGTAATAAAAATCAAATTAAATCATGCTTCAGAATTGCTAAAGGCTAATAACTCAATTAGAATTAGTGATGTTGCTTATTCATCTGGATTTAACAATCCAAAATATTTTAGCACACTGTTTAAAAAACACTATGGTAAAACTCCTAAAGAGTATAGTGAAGAGTATTAAGCAACTCTTACCATCTAAATTATTTATCCATTTTAACTAATGTCAAATAATAAACTGTATTGGGTAAAATTTAAACTTTAATGTGTTATTTTATTTATTTATTTATTAAAGTATTACTAAGGATAATACTCAAAAGATTAATCTTTACCCATACCAATTTAAATTGGTCATAAATATCAAATATTGACACCCTGTATTTCAATAAAAAAATAGTATTAAAAATTATTTGAATAATAATGAACTTACAAAACGCAAAAAATAATTACAAATTATTTGCCATTATATGTGGGGTTGTATTTTTATATTTTAGTTGTAAACCCGCCAAAATAGTCACAAAAAATAAAGCTCCAAATTTTATTTTAATTTTAACTGATGATCAAGGCTGGAACGGAACTTCAGTTCAGATGATGGATGATGATACTCGCTCAAAAAGTGACTATCACCAAACTCCAAATGTTGAAGCATTAGCCAACAGAGGCATGCGTTTTTCTTCTGCTTATGCCAGTGCTCCAGTATGCTCTCCCTCTAGATATAGCATTCAGTTTGGTCAAACACCGGCTAGGCTTAAAATGATAAGAGTTGGAATGAATACCAATCATATACATCACGAAACATCATTTACAATTCCTAAGCTTTTAAAAAAAATAAACTCTAATTATAAATCAGCTCATTTTGGAAAGTGGGGTATCGATGTAGACCCTTCTGTTCTTGGATATGATGAAAGTGATGGAATCACAGGTAATAAAGATGGAGGTTTCGATTTTAGATCCAATAAAAAACAATGGAAAAATAATATTTCTGAAGATCCAAAAAAAATATTTAGTACTACAAAAAAGGCGATAGATTTTATTGAAAGAAAAGCCAAAACAAAAGAGCCCTTCTTTTTACAGGTTTCGCATTATGCAGTTCATTCTGATATTATGCTTCGAAAAGAAACACTAAAAAAATATAAAAACAAACCTAAGGGGAAATATCAAAAACACGAAGGGTTTGCAGCAATGACTGAAGACCTAGATACTGGTGTTGGTATGTTGTTAGACCGTGTTAAAGCATTAGGTTTAGAAGAAGACACCTATATAATCTACACCTCAGATAATGGAGCTGTTCCTGTAATGCCGCCCAAACGATTTTATAAAGAAGGATCTAATTTTCCTCTTAGTAGGGGAAAATGGGATGCAATGGAAGGCGGAATCAGGGTACCTTTTATTATTGCTGGGCCTAAAATTAAGGCAGGAATAGAAGCTAAAACTCCAATCACATTTTCAGATTTATTACCAACCATTTCTGATATAGCCGGCTATAAACTACCCTTGCAAGACGATTTAGATGGTGGAAGTTTAAAAAACATACTTACCAAAAATGGCAAAGGGAATGTTACCCGTATTTCTGAAGGATTAATTTTTCATGTCCCTTATGAAAACGGTATCGCAATTAAGAGAGCACATTCTGCAATTATTGTAGATAATTTTAAACTGATCAAATTTTACAATAACAATGAATTGATGCTTTTTGATATTAAAAAAGATATTAAAGAAAAAAATAATTTAGTAGCATCGCTTCCTGAAAAAGTTTCACAACTAGAGGTGCTCTTAGACAACTATCTAAGTAAAGTAAAAGCACCTAAATGGCAATCAGGTATTAGTTGGAAAAATAAAACTCTAGAAAAGTTTAATTCCTATCACTAAGACCCATAAACATCAAAACAATACAGATTGGTTAATTAATTTAACTATCTGAACAAATTGTGAACCCTTAGCCATTATTGTCTATATATTTTTATGAAGTATTAATATGTAAACTACTTATCCTCAAATTTTACAGATTAATCCTCAAAAGTAATAGTTAGAGGTTCTAATGAAATATAAATTTGATAAGTAAGTCTTTGCATGTGTTTTACTTAGTTAATACTAACATAATATATCAATAATGAAAAAACTTATTTTATTTACGTTATTAATATTTTTTTCTCTTGGAACATATGCTCAAGATGATCCGATAAAAAGAGCAACTAAATTAACAGATACTATGACAAAGGCTCTTTCTTTAAATAAAGAAGAACAAACTAAAGTTTATCAAATTCAATTAGAGCGTTTCCAAGAAGTTTCGATAATCAAAAACAAATATCAAGACAATCCAGAAACAAAAAAAACTAAATTAAAAAAAGTGTACAATAAACTTTACGGAAAATTAAAAGGAAATCTAGGTGAAGAAAAAATGCTATTGTGGCAAAACTATAAAAGAAACAATTAAATATATAAATCATGACAAAAAAAATTACTCAAAATTTAATGAAAACATTATTGTGTAGCTGTTTTATGGCCTTCACTTTTTTGTTTAGTTTAACAATTAGCTCTCAGGAGGTTGGCGATGAATTTCTTGTTAACCCTGGTATTAATACTGCAACAGGAGCAAATACTACCACACCAGATACTGGTGTAGATGGTTCTGGTAATTTTCCTGTTTTAGGAGGCTGGGGAACTGGATTTGGAGGAGCTTATGCAGCTGCTTCTACTGTTAATGGAGATTGTCATTCTAACGATAGAATGTTTAAAATGTTTAAAGTCGGGGGTAGTTCTGGGCAATTTGTCACCCAAACAGTAACCCTTCCTGCTGGAAATTACAATTGGTCTTTTTGGACCAAATGGGGCCAACTAGTATCTTGGGATAACACCGGAGACAATTCTCCTAAGTTTACAATTTTGACTGATGACAACAACGATAGTACATGGGAAGCAGTTCAAACAGTTATTACAACTCAACCAACTACTGTTGATACTTGGGTAGAACAAACTGGAACCTATACTAACGAAATAGAAAGACAAGTAAGAATAAAATTTTCTAAATTTGGAGGAACAAGTGCTAGTCCATCAAATCTTAATCAATTATGGTTTATTGATGATGTAAGCCTAAATTTTGCAAGTGGATTAGGGAATATAACTGATGATACTTCATTATCAGATTTAACGATTGATGGCACTACAATTTCTGGATTTTCTCCGTTAGAAACTAACTATGATGTCTATTTACCAGAGGGTACAACTACTGTTCCTACCGTAGTGGCAATAACAACAGATGTAGATGCCACTAATGTTATTACAGATGCAACAAGCCTTCCCGGAACAACATCTATCCTTATTACTGCTGAAGATGAAACAACAACAAGTACCGTTACAGTTAATTTTGTTGCTGTAGAGGCAGGTCTAGAATTTTTAATTAACGGTGGTGTTAATACCACAGCTGTAGACCCTGATACGGGTGTAGATGGCTCTGGTAACTTCCCGGTTTTAGGTGGTTGGGGAACTGGAGTTGGTGGTTCCTATGCTCCCTCGTCTAGTGGAAATGGAGATTGTTATTCTGAAGACAGAATGTTTAAGTTATTTAAAAAAGGGACTGCAGACGGACAGTATATTAATCAAACGATAACACTTCCAGCTGGAACTTACAACTGGTCTTTTTGGACACGATGGGCAGCATTAGTCTCTTGGGGTAATACTGGAGATTACGAACCTACCTTTAAAATTATGACTAATGATGATAATGATAATACTTGGGAAACTGTTCAAACCGTAGTTACAACACAGCCAACTACTGCTAACGAATGGATGCAACAAACGGGTACTTTCACAAATGATATTGAGAGAAAAGTTAGAATAAAGTTTTCAAAATATGGAGGAACAACTGCAGAACCATCAAATCTTAGTGAATTATGGTTTATCGATGAGGTTAGTCTTAATTTTGCTAGCAGTCTTAGTGTTTCAGAACAAGAATTGATGTCATTATCAATTTATCCAAACCCTACATCAGATATGATCTCTATTAAAGGAGTTGAAAATATTAAATCTATAAAAGTATATTCAATTTTAGGAGCTTTAGAAAAAGAGGTCTTTAATACCAATCAGATTGATGTTTCAGAACTATCTCCTGGAGTTCATTTTATTAAGGTTAATAATGGAAATGTTTTTTCTAAAAAATTCATAAAACAATAAGTATACTATTTTTCTATCAAAGCTATTTTAATCAAATACATCTAATTTTTGGTTTTAATAGCTTTTTTAGTATTTAAAATTTAATTTGTGCATTGTATTAATAAACTATTTTTTCTAGTCTTTATTTTGACAACTTTAACCTGTTTAAGTCAAAAAAAGTCTAATGAAAAAAAATCACCAAATATTGTATTTATTTTTTCAGATGATCATGCAACCAATGCTATTTCTTCCTATGGAAGCATCTATAAAGAGTTAGCCCCTACACCCAATATAGATCGCATTGCAAATGAGGGAGCTATACTAACCAATAGCCTATGTACCAATGCAATTTGTGGCCCTAGTAGGGCATCCATACTTACAGGAAAATACAGCCATATAAATGGATATTACAAAAATTATAAAGGAGGAGTTTTTGACAGCAAACAATGGACCTATCCTCAAGCACTAAAAAAGGAGGGATATCAAACAGCTTTGGTAGGGAAATGGCATTTAGCATCTGAACCAGTAGGTTTTGATTATTATAAATATCACATAGCTCAAGGACAACAAGGCTTGTATTGGGATCCTGTGTATAATGATAATGGTAAAAAAATAAAGGAAAAAGGATATGCAACAAACTTAACCACTGATTTTGCCATTGATTGGCTCGATGGAAGAGAGAAAAATGAACCCTTTTGTTTGTTATTACAATACAAAGCCCCTCATCGTGAATGGGCTCCAGACACCAAGTATAAAGATTTGTGGGGTGCTATAGAAATGCCTTATCCAGAAACCTTTAATGATAATTACAACGGAAGAGAATTAACGGCAGGAAATACCGAAATGACGATGGATTATTTTTCAAGAAAGGATATGAAAATGGTGCCTCCAGATATTCTTTCAAAGAAAGAACGAGGTAAATGGCTCAGGTTTGGCTTTCAACCTGGTGAAATAGTAAGTCCTAGCGAAAATTTATCTTCTGAAGAAATTCGTAAGTGGAAATACCAGAGATACATCAAAGATTATTTAGCCACTATAAAATCTGTAGATGATAATATTGGACGCGTATTGGCCTATTTAAAAGAACATGGGCTCGAAGAAAATACCATAGTAGTATATGCATCAGATCAAGGATTTTTTCTAGGAGAGCATGGTTTTTTTGATAAACGGTTCATGTATGAAGAAGCGTTGCGTATGCCTTTTATTATTCGTTATCCAGGAAAAATAAAACCAGGAACAGTGGTAGATGATATTATTACAAATATTGATTTTGCCCCAACCTTATTAGAGATGGCAGGTGTTTCTGTTCCTGAAGCGGTTCAGGGAAAAAGTTTTTTTAATAATCTAAAAGGTAAAACTGCTAAAGATTGGAGGCAATCAATGTATTATCATTATTATGAATACCCCTACTACCACAGAGTTCAACCGCATTATGGAATAAGAAATCAACGTTATAAATTAATTCATTTTTATTATGATATTGATGTTTGGGAATTTTATGATCTTCAAAATGATCCAACAGAAATGAATAATCTAATACATTCTGAGGCGTATACTGAACGCATTGAAAATATGAAAACAGAGCTATATCGTTTGAAGAAAGGGTATGGTAATACCATGTCATTAACTGAACTGAAAAGTATATCCGATACAGATTTTGGAGGCTTAGAATCTAAAAAAAAATAAAATTATGTTTCCAAAGAAAGAAAAAAAATTATTTAATAAGATTGTAAATCAATTAAACAAAAATGCTAAAAGGAATCTTAGAGAAAAGTGTTCAATTAAATATAGTAGTGATTTAAAAAATATTAACAGTAATACGATAACCTAAGTATTTGTACTACTAAAAATTGATTATAAATGAAGAAATTTAAACTTGCTCTCATTCCATTATTTATAATCACCTTATCAGGCTCAACCACCATTGAACCCTCATCTAAGCTGAATGTATTATTTATTATTGCAGATGATTTAAATTGTGCTATTGGCGCGTATGGTGATGCATTAGTAAAAACTCCAAACCTTGATAAATTAGCAAAAGAAGGTGTTCTTTTTGGTAATGCTCATGTCCAATATCCGTTGTGTGGCCCATCTAGAGTTTCACTAATGACGGGTTTATATCCAGACCAAACAAAATCAAAGAAGTTAAGACTTTATGTAAGACAAACCATTCCAGATGTAGTTACTCTTGGGCAAAAATTTAGAACAGAAAATTATCATTCGGTTAGGGTTGGTAAAATTTATCACTACCATAACCCTAGAGATATTGGCACCGCTGGACATGATGATTCTTTTACATGGGATAGAACAGTAAACCCTTATGGAAGAGATAAAAAAGAAGAATATAAAATTAAAACCTTAAAGCCTAAATTAGATGGTGGAACTTTAAGTTGGTTAGAAGCTGATGGAAATGATGAGGAACAAACTGATGGTATAGGTGCAATGAAAACTATGGGTTTTCTTGATGAATTTGCTGAAAGTGGAGAAAATTTCTTTTTAGCCTTTGGGCTTTACAGACCTCATGTTCCTTTTGTAGCTCCAAAAAAGTACTTTGATTTATATGACCTGGCCGATTTTCAAGTTCCTGAAAGTTCAGATGACTATTTAAAAACCATTCCAAAGCCAGCAGCCATATCTGTTCGTTCTAAAAAAGAGCAGGTGTATTTAGATAAAGAATTATCCAAAACCATAAAAAGAGCCTATTATGCAACTACTAGTTTTATGGATGCTCAAATTGGACGTGTATTAGATAAATTAAAAGCAACAGGGCTAGATAAAAACACGATCATTGTATTTACTTCAGATCATGGCTATCACCTAGGTGAACATGGTCATTGGCAAAAACAAACATTATTTAACGATGCCACTCGAGTTCCCTTAATCATTGCTGGTCCTGGAATTCCAAAAAATAAAAAAATAAAAAAATCACCTGTTGAATTGGTAGATCTCTATCCAACTCTAATGGATTTGGTTGACATCAATACCCCAAAATTTATACAAGGAAAAAGTCTTGTTCCCTTACTACAAAATTCAGAAAATAGTGTTCGTAAAAGTGCTTTAACAGAATTGCAAGTAAATACCAAAAATGGAATAGCTCAAGGGTATTCCATTAAGACAAAACGATATCGACTTTCTAGATGGAAGCATCTAGGAGAGTATAGTTATGAACTATATGATCACGATACAGATAAAGCAGAACTTGACAACCTTGCAAAACATCCTGATTACATAAAGGTCAAAGATTCATTAATTACAATATTAAATGAAAGAGTTCTTGCCTCCAATAAAATCCCTGAAGGATTAGGAAGGCAAATTAGAAATGCTAGACCATGGTTTGAACCAAAAAAAGTTCATTCCAAGCCCAAGAAGATAAAAAGTCAATAGAGTAGAATAAAATAATCTTATTGCAAATTTGTATGGGCTATTATAAGGGTGTTAAGTGAAAAATTTTACTCCAATAGTTCCTCTTTTTTTCCATTGTTCACTTAAGTAATCCTACGAATACCTTTTATCTCTAGGAATACTTTACGAAAGGATTTATTCTTTTTTAAACGCAAATAAATGCTTTAAAATAACAAGTATTATATTTGTGTAAACCCGTTGTAAAATAGCTCGCTTAGCAATCTAATTATGAAATACCTTATCTCATTTATATTTTTTGGAATTGTTCATTTTTCATTTGCTCAACAATGGAAAAAATTGGCCAACGATCTAAATGTAAACCTGTATGATGTTGTTGAAGAAGCCGAAATTTATTTTAAAAATATAGATAAGACAAAGAAGGGGTCTGGATGGAAGAGTTATCAGAGATGGCTTTATGAAAATGAACCCAAATATTATCCTTCAGGAAATAGAAACACAATTAACCCTTATTTTGTTGCAAAGGAATACAAGAACTTTATTGAAAATAACACAGTAGCAAACCAAACTACATTTAATACTGGTTGGGAAGAACTAGGCCCGTATTACATTGAAGAAGTAACCGGACATTATGCTGTTGGTCTTGGAAGAGTAGAATCATTTTATATCGATAATGATCCAAATATTATGTATTTAGGGTCTAGAAGTGGAGGGTTTTGGAAAACTTCTGATGGAGGTAATACCTGGACTAATACAACGGATAACTTAATTGCATCTGGAGTAAATACGATTACCGTAAATCCAAATAATACCAATCAAATATTAATTAATGTCAGAAATTCTTATAATGGAACAACCCATGGTATTTATGCATCAAGTGATGCTGGAGAAACCTGGACATTAACTAATTTTAATCCTGAAAATCTCAATTGGGGAGGCCTAGGAACTAATGATATTATTAATACTATAAAATACCACCCAACAATTCCAGATCTTGTTTTTATTACTACATCTAAAGGTTTATATAGATCTTCAGATAATTTGATTTCTTGGAATCAGGTTGGTCAAGCCTCTAGCACCTATGGGCAAATCCACTTTCACCCCACCAACAGTTCCATCGTATATGTATCTAAGTGGTATCAAACATCCAGTATTTTAATCTCTAATGATACCGGACTTAGTTTTACGAATTCGGGTTCCATACCTAATAATAATTCAGGCTTTAGAATTTCTGTTTCTGATAATTGTGAAAACTGTGTCTTTGCTGCGTCTAGTGACGGCATATGGAAATCATCTAATTTAGGTGTAAGTTTTAACTTAGTTTCGGGTACCTATATCGATGAAATACCAAATTATGGAGCATTTGCTGTAAGTGATGTAGATGCTAATGTTATGTTATACGGAGACATTGACACACATATGAGCTATGATGGTGGTGCCAACTTTGAAAAAACAACGTTTTGGTCTCAAGGAAATGCCAACTATGACCAAACGGGAACCTATGTTCACGCAGATATAAGGGGTGCAGTAGCTATTAATGGTGTTTTTTGGGTAAATACAGACGGTATGCTTTGTAAAAGTGAAGATAATGGAGTTACCTGGGAAATTTTTGAAGGACAATCGATAAGAGAAAACTACTGTTTAGGTGCAAGCCAATCAAATCACTTTAGATCTGTTGCAGGATCTCAAGACAACGGAACAAGTATAAAAAATGAAGACAATTGGATAGAGTTTTATGGCGCTGATGGTATGGAAGGCATCATCCACCCTTTAAATGATGACTGGATGATAGGAAGTTTACAATTTGGTGGGAAAAGACGAACAAAAGATGGAGGTTATAATCAGCAGGGAGTAAATCCTAGTGATTTTGAAGGAGACTGGGTAACACCGCTATTATATGACCCAAACAACCAAATGACTATTTTTACAATGTCTGACAATCTCTACAAAAGTGAAGACTTTGGTTCTAGTTGGACAACCCTTGGGGTTCCTTTTTCTATTGGTGAAACCATAAAAAATGCTGCAATTTCAGAAAACAACTCAAATACGATTGCCGTTTCCTATTATAATAATTTGAAAATTTCAAATGATGGTGGCTCAACATTTAACTTAGTTTCTCAATCACTTCCCAACCAGTTTATAACTGATATTGCTTTTGATCCTAATAACGATCAAACCATTATAGTTACTTATGGTACCTATGGAAATAATAACAGTAAAGTATTTATGTCTAATAATCAAGGACAAAGCTGGGAAAATATCACCTACAACTTGGGTAACATGCCCATTAGAAGTGTGGTTATAGATCATACAGAAAATTCAACTCTATATTTAGGAGCTGAAATAGGGGTTTATAAAAAAGCGATGACAGCTACCAGTTGGGAATTATTTAGCGATGATCTACCCAATACCACTGCAATGGAATTAGAGGTCATTTATGGCTCTAATACACTGAGAGCCGCTACTTGGGGAAGAGGACTTTGGGAATCTTCGCTTGCTGGAAGAGAAAACTACCCCTCTATCCTAACTACTAAAATTTCAAAACAACCCACAGACACACAACCTAAAGAAGGTATAGATCAATTTATAACCTCAACTATTGAATATGATGGAACGTTAACCAATGTCTATGTAGAATGGTCTTCTGATACAACTTCTGGAAGTATTCCAATGAATAGTTCAGAGGAAGGTATCTGGGTTTCAGAAACAGCTGTCCCAAATTTTTCGGAGGGTAGTAAGGTGTTTTTTAAAGTATTTGCAACCTCAGAAAATGGACTAACTACAGAAACCTATAAATTTATGTACACGGTAAAGGCAAATGTATACTGTATCCCCTCTATGAACTGTAGTTATGGTGATGGGTTACAATTGGTACAACTGGTTGATATTAATAATACCTCTGGGTGCGAGGGCTATGCTAACTTTACAGAACAAGCTACCAATCTTGATCAAGGAACTGATTATGAAATAACAATTACCACTGGATATGGAGACCAATACATTAAAGCGTGGATAGATTACAATAACGATTCAGAATTTACTGAAGATGAAGTTATTATAAATAATTTTGTCATAGAGCCGGGTTTAGATAGTGCTGGAGAATTTACAGAAACTATTGGAATTTCAATTCCTGAAGATGCCACTCTAGGCCAACATGTGTTAAGAATAAAGACCAGCTGGGCCTCTAATGTTCCAGACGATTCTTGTGAAGAAACACAATACGGAGAAACAGAAGATTATACCGTAGTTATAGAAGAACAGTCTTTAGGGTTAATAAACTCTAATTTTTCGCTAGAACCTATAATATACCCAAACCCTACAAACGGAAGTATTACAGTAGATTTAAAAAAGAATTACAGCAATGTTTCAATAGTGTTACATGATATGCTAGGAAGAAAAATTATGGCTAAAAACTATAATCAGATTCAAAATTTTGGATTAACCCTACAGCAGTCCTCAGGAGTTTATTTCTTAACTGTTGTAGCAGAAAATAGAAAAGCAGTTTTCAGGTTAGTAAAAAATTAAATATCTGAGACCTAATGAAGCAGTAAGAGATAATATTTAACTATAATAATTTTTTAACCACACTCCTTTATAAAAATATAAAATCTCCAAGAATAATAACGATACTTGGGGATTCCTCTTTACTTAAAAAGAACTCTAAAAAAATAGGGAGCTAAATTGATTACATGATGTAAAATCACCTTCAAAAATAAATATATTAAACTGTAGTAAGCTCATAATCAATGTTAAACAAATTATTAAATGTTGTAAACCCCTCCTTTTTAATTAAATTTGAATCGTAAACGAATGCTTAGGTAAAGAAGTGTATTTCTGAAAAACTACAACTCTCAATCCCATGAAAAATCGAATTAAATACTGTAATCAATGTGATAAGGATTACCTTGTACTGTATAGAGTGCAATACAAAAATCCTAAAGCGTGGGTGTTTGTCTGTAAGCATTGCTTACCTGTATAAAGGATAACAATCCTGCTTATACTTAGGGAGGTACTTGGAAAAAATAATGTTATGGTATCCTAAGCACACTCCAAGAGTACATTAAAAGGTTAGAAGAAAGTGGTAAGGCTTATGATTTTAATCTAAAATCAAAACATAAGCATTTAGAACCTAAAGATCTTAGTAATATTCTACATAAAATAATTTATATATCAACTTGGTTATTGGATTCATCTCAATTTTCTTAGTGTTTCTTCTTACACTTCGTTTAATATACCTCGAAGTTGAATACCAAATAATTGCCTGTAAAAATGATACCCCAATAAATATTCCGAAAAATAGAAGAAAGTTTTCTGGGAGTATAGCATCAATTTCAAAAATTTTTTTTGTCATAACCTATTTTTTTTCTTTACACAAATTTGGCTAAAAACTTAAAACTTGTCAATCCCTTTAAATAATGAAATTTTAAACTCCCCATTTAACATGTATTGGAATAAAAAATAATAAGAAACACAAAAACTTATGCATTTCGTTCAGTTGCATCTTCTTAAAAAAATTTGAGTTTATTCTTATGGCTTTGAAAATGAAACTACCAACATACCCCTGAAATAGAAAAATACTACAACATACCGGGTATGTATGTTACTTTTTAAGTACTTATAATTTTATAAAAGTTATTTTATGTAAAATCTTGGCAATTGAAGTATTAATACCCTTGAGGGCCTTTCTCCTTTTAAGGTCTCTACGAATTTTCTTATTAACATATAAAATTATAGCCTATATAATAGATACACATATAAATATTCCACAAAATACCATTAAAGAACTTTCTTGTACGGTTTGTATTTCAACTAGTTTTTCTAACATAGAATTTTTGTTTAACGTTTATCAAAATTGATTAAAATAATGATGCATGTCAATCCTATTAAATGATGAAATTTTAAACTCCCCATTTTGGTCTAGAACAACTGTACCCTAAAAAAAATGGTTTTATCTCATAGAGATAAAACCATTTTTTATTTATGGGTTAAAAGGTGTATTAATCGAATCCAGTATCTGGATCAGATAAACCTGTACCTCCTGAGAACGTTCTAATGGCTCTAACATTACGCTGAGTATTCTTGTTGGTATTACTGTCATCTCCACTAGACATATCAACAGACTTCGCTTTACTACTATTGTATTCTGAAGAACTCCAGTAGTTGGCACCGAATGGTGTAACCCCTGCTGCTGCCTCAATTGAATTTTTTTGACTATACATTTCGTTCAATTCCTCTAAAGACGGTAAGAACCAATCGTTATAGGTAACTCCATTGTCTGTTACTGAGTAATCCTCTGCTACTTTGGCAGCACCACCTGTGTACCCCGCTTGATTCATCATGGCAGTAGTATTTGTTTGCCCGGTTCCAATGGCCTCTAATGTATTTCCGTTTTCAGTGGTTTGTGACGCACCACCAAGAATCCATTCTATTGAAGCACTTTGATCCTCTACAGCACAAATTAAGCCAATATCAACTTTTCCATCACCATCTAAATCTGTTGGCGTTGGCGCTACATAATAGACAACTCCTCCTTGAAGAAGATCTCCAACCTGAACATTTGGTGTTACCGAATTTGAGGCACTACTTGGTGCACTAGTTCCGTTTTCATTTACAGCCGTTACCGTAAAAGTATAGTCTACACCATTGGTTAATCCTGTAACGGTTATTTCACCGCTTCCTGGCCCACTAACCGTACCTCTAATGCCTCCTGGTGATGAAGTAGCCACATACGATGTAATTGCAGCACCTCCATCATGTGCTGGGGCAGTGAATGTTATTGTGGCTTGTTCAAAACCAGCAGTAGCAGTTCCTATACTAGGCGCATCTGAAATTCTAGTATCAGTTGTTGCTTGATTTGAAGATCCACTTGCATCACTAGTCCCTGCAGCATTGGTTGCTGTAACTGTAAAGGTATAGCCTGTACCTCCATTTAATCCTGAAACAACTATTGGTGATGTACTACTAGTTGCCGTATAGCCTCCTGGTGATGAGGTTACGGTATATGAGGTTATTGGAGAGCCTCCACCATTAGATGGTGGTGTAAATGCTACTGATATTTCACTATCACTTAGGGTAGTTGCTGTACCAATTGTAGGCGCATCTGTTATTGTAATTGGGGTAACTGCCGGTGAGGAAGCCACACTCGACTCACTGGTATACACTGCATTAGAGGCAGTAACCGTAAAAGTGTATGCTGTTCCAATGGCCAAGCCTTTTATATTTACCGTTCCACCTGAAGCACCGCTTAGGGTTCCTGTAATGCCTCCTGGCGATGAAGTGACCTCATAGCTAGTTATTGGAGAACCTCCATCACTAGCTGGTGCGGTAAATGTTACATCTGCAGTACCTTCAATAGCACCTAATGTTGCAGTAACATTAGTTGGTGCTCCAGGAGCAACAGCGTTGGCCAAATCTATCATGGCTTGTACCTCTGCTGAAGTAGCTGGGCTGCTAAAGCCTGGTCTATTCTCGCTTATAAACTGTAAGTACCTTGCCTCATTTGCCTGTACTGCTCCACTTATAGTAGGTAAGGCATTTAGATCTGCTGCAGTTACGTTTTCTGTAAGAGTGTTGTTCCCATTAGAGGCATCCGTTCCAATATTGGCTAGTAATGATTGGTTAGCGTTTACTTGATTAATCATATTCTGAACCTGTACTTGTGTAGCTGGGCTATCAAATAAAGATGGATTGCTGTCTATATAATTTTGGTAGGCTGTTTGGTTGTTAGACACTATACCTGTTACTGTTGGGATAATCTGGCCTAGTTCATCTGTGGTAACTGCAGAAGGAACATTGTCTGGGCTGTCTGCTTCTAGCCCTATCTGTGCCAATATATCTTGAGAGGCATTTACTGCATCTACCATAGCTTGTACCTCAGGCTGTGTAGCTGGGCTTGTAAATAAACTTGGGTTATTGTCTATATAGTCTTGGTAGGCTGTTTGGTTGTTTGCCTCTATATTGGTAACGCTTGGTAAAATTAATCCTAACTGATCTGTGGTTACTACAGCATTAACCGTATCTGGATCGTCTGCTTCTAAGCCTATTTGAACCAACACCGTTTGAGAAGCATTTACTAGATCTACCATAGCTTGCACCTTTACTGGCGTAGCTGGGCTATCAAATAAAGTTGGATTGTTGTCTATGTAGTCTTGGTAAGCTGTTTGGTTATCATCTACAACATTAGTTAATTCAGGTGTAATAAGTTTTAACTGGTCTGTAGTTACCACAGCATTAACAGTATCTGGGTCATCTGCCTCATTGCCTATCTGAGCCAAAACAAAATCACTTGCTGAAATAACCGTTACCGTTGTAGTACCTGTTAAAATTCCTGCAATGTTTAAATCAGCAGTAAGTGTACCAAAACCTACAGGAGTTCCTGTAAGTGTATAGGTTACTTTTTGAAGATCTCCTGCCTGTGCTAAGATTACAGAAGTTGGGCTTACCGCGCTAACCGTAATCCCTGTAACTCCACCTGTAAAGGTAATGTTAGAAGGATCAAAACTAAGTGCCGCAGAGGAGAAACTTGCGTTGGTCACAGTAACCGAAAGGGTTTGATCATTTAATTCAATACCTTCAACAAAAGTCCCTGTAAAACCATCTTGTTCTGTGTCTACAGTTACTGTAGGTGCTGGGTCTGCAGTAAGGCTCGTCCAGGCTACACCATTAAAATATTTAAACCCTTTTGAAGGACAATCTAGACAATAGATGATTAATGCCTCTACTGGACTTTGAATTGCATTCATTTGAGCTTCTGTCATTCTTGGGGGTAAAAACCCTTTATCTGTACTTTCTAAGTGAAAAATAGAGGAAGGTGCAGGGGTATCAGTTCCAATAACCACCTGAGATGATGCACTGAAAGCAAATAAAAATAAGAATACAATTGGTAAAATATTTTTTTTCATGGTGTTGATATTAAGGGGTAAATTAAATCTGAGAAAGTAGCACTACTTTCTCAGATCTTGTTTTTCTATTTTAAATTTATTTTTTTATTAATAATTCTTGAAACGGTTTTCATACGTACAATGTAAACGCCTTCACTAATATGTTTTGGTAACAAAATATCATTAACTCCAGTACCTTCAAATGAAGTACTTAGTATTTGTTTTCCAAGAATATCATAAAGTACTACGGAAGCCTTACCGCTTTGTACGCCTACAATACGTAGGTTCTCTTCAGAGGTAGTGTACATACTAATGTTATTGATTTCAAAATCATTAGGGGCACTTAAACTACTTTCTGTTCTTGTATGCAAGTAAAAACGTCCTATTCCGTTTTCAGAACTAGAGAGTGTTGTAGAGAAACTAGAAGTATCATCTAACAAGGTAAATGTGTTGTCTTCTTTATCTTCTAAATACACATTTATTCCCGCTGGTAAATTAAGTGATGTAGCAGAGATTTCTAGCGTACTTACATCATCTGTATTCACGCCAAGAGGTATAATCATTGCTTCATAATTACTTGGAGGTAACGATTGTATCGCTAAGCCGTCTCCTTGGTTATCACTAACTAAATAAGAGAACAATTCAAAAGCATCACTTGGACTAAAAATTGTACTATCATATCCATTATCCCATCCGGTTGTTGTTCCATCGATATAATAAATCTCTGTGTCTTTAGTATTTGTTCCATCAGACATGGTTACTTTAATTTCTGGGTTGTTAGAATTTGTACTTAAGAACGTATTTGCAGAGCTATGAGATTGCATCGCTTCTGTAAAATCGAAGGTTACCGCTTCACTACCAGGCATTCTTTGTATAAAGAACCCTTGCCCTGGTGCAATAAGCAGTCCATTCACAAAATTTTTCGTTACATATTCACCACCGTTAGAAGTATGATCCCAGAACCACAGTGTTAATTGCTGCAATTTAATATCATTCTGTGTTAAGATATCAGTTGAAGGAATATACGATGGATACGGATTACCGATTAAATTGTAATTATTAACCGCTCCTTCTGTAATGGCAATAGAGACATCTTCCGTTGGCATGGTTCCTGTAAAAGTAACATCTCGATTTGTTGCTACACTAACAGCTCTACCCTCTCCAGAAATAAATGGAAGACCCGTACCGGTAGTTGCAGAATGTAAATCTTCCCAACTTGGATAAAGCATATTATTGTTCCATTTTCTTAATGCATAATTACCCGAACTAGATCCTACTCTTAATCCTTGAGTTCTAGCAAATTCATCCATATCTTGCCCCACAACTGGAGAAGCTATATTAAACCATTCGTTTTCAACCAATGTTTTATTGAAGTTAATAAATCCACCGAAGGTGTCTTCTGCTATTAAAGAACTACCATTGTTCATAATTACCGAGTTTACGGTAACAGGTCCGGTGGCTGTAGGATAGGTATCTAGACCACTTGGTATGGTAACAATAGCATTGCTTCCTGGTGTTGCATTTGTGCTCCAGTTAGCAGGTTCTGACCAATCATTATTTTCACTTCCATCCCATGCAATAATACACGATGAACCTGAGTCTAGTGCAGACCCTACACCTTGACCTCCTGAGGCCACTGTTGGAACTCCATCAGAATCTACATCATTTCCAAGGTTTTGTATCACTCCATAATTTACACCTGTATAAGAACTTCCTGTATTTCCTCCGTCTATTGAAGAATCTACTAATAGCTTTGTAAATACTCCATCACCTTCTACAGCATCTGGACATCCATCTCCGTCTGAATCTAAATCTCTACTGTTTGGTATACCATCGTTGTCGTTGTCAGTATTTACAATTGTTAATGAAACTTTTGTTCCTGTTAATGGAGTAACTGAAGTACCACTAGGGAAGTAACTAGATCCATTACAACCTCCAAATGCAGAACTATCTCCATATACATAATTACCTCCTAATCCTCTGAGTACTCCGCCACCTCCAGCACCACCTCCACCACCATCTGATGGGTGATTTTGACCATTACCAGAACCATTACTAACATCATCACAAAGACCTCCAGCATAGGTAGTTGTTTGGCCTTCTCCACCACCACCACCGCCTCCGGCAGCAATATAATCTATATAACTTCCGTCTTCTTGAGGAACTCTCATTACCGTAGCAGCACCACCGCCACCGCCGTCACCAGAGTAACCTCCCGGACCGCCTTGACCACCTCGTCCACCATTGTAAAGCTCTACACCAAGTGAATTGGTTCCTCCTTGACTTGTATAAGATTGAGTGGAAATATTACCATGTACTCCGTCACCACCAATAAAAAATTCTATAGTTGTGCCCGGAACTACTTCAATTACACCCCCAATTGCTGTGCCTAGCCCTCCTTGAACTGTTCCTGCAACACCATCTTCTCCTCCATTTCCACCTCTTCCTCCTTGAATCACTACATCCAATAGGGTAACTCCAGTTGGTACAACATAAGTGCTATCTATATTTAAGGTAATATTTGTGTTCGTACTTTCTTGTTCTACTGTATCTAAAATACCATCATTATCGTCATCTAAATCTGTTACATCTCCTACACCATCTCCATCGTGGTCTGGAAGTGTTAGTTCAGGTTTGTCATCTAAGGTTACTGTACACGCATTAGATACCCCTGCTACTACTTTAAAGGTAGTAGACGTAGCCCCTGTAGGGACATTAGCAGCCAATATTGTTAAGTCTAAATCTCCTGTACTTGACCCTTGTGTTGCAAGTACTTGTGGGTTTAGGCTATTTCCATCTTCATCTTCCAACTCATAGGTAAAGTTTGCTAAGGCATCAGTAATTGTAAATACGGCATTCGCTGCTGCATTTGTGTAAGACACATCACTAACTGCTAAGTTAATATGCTCTGATGCGTCAAATACTGGATTGGCAGTTTGTGAAGTTCCTATGTCTTGACCTCCTGAGGCCACGGTTGGAATTCCATTAGAATCTACCGTATTTCCTAGGTTATCTTGTACAGGGTTTGTGGATTCACCTGTGTAGGAACCTCCAGTGTTTCCTCCGTCTATTGAAGAAGTTACCAAGTTTGAGCTTGTTAATGCCCCTGCACCCTCTAGTGCATCTGGACATCCATCTCCGTCTGAATCTAAGTCTAAGCTATTTGGAATACCGTCTCCATCTAAGTCTGAAGAAGGTGGTGCAGCATTTTTATACGGATGATCTGCAGGTAAACTACCCTCTAAGCCCCATTTATGTGCTAGGTAGCCTTCTATTTTTTTGCGGTCATTATCGGACATAGAACTTTCAACAATTATCACCTCTGCAACCATTCCATCAAATGAATTTCCAGCAGCATCAGCACCAATAGTAATTGCATTAGATGTGAACGGTGTTATTGCTCCAGTATTTTCAGTTTCAAAAAGACCATTTACCCATATTTTTTGTGAATTTGTGTCATTAGTTGCAAAGGACAATAGTTCTAAATTAAGATTGGCACTATAAGTTGCATATCTATCTGTTGGAGATCTGTATCCAATTCCAAATCCTGCTTCGTTTAATTTACCCTGATCTTCATTGGGTAAATTATGAATGGTCCAAACTCGATCACCACTTACATTGGTATCCCATTTTCGTACACTAAATACTGTTAAGTCTGTTGTATTGATGTCAAAACTTGAGTTTCTTACAAGGTCATTACCGTCAAAATCTATAACATTCAACCCTGACTGTTGTCTTGAATTTGTAGTTGGTTGGTTGTCTGTTGTACTTTGAGTAGCATGATGTCCGTTTCCTGATTTATCATTCCATTGACTTACTTTTCCTCCACTTTCTGTTATCGTTGAACTGTCTGAAGCATCTAACCACACTTCTGGCGATAAAGAAGATATAGAAAAATCTTCCTCTGTATCTAAAATACCATCATTATCATCGTCTAAATCACAAGCATTGTTTATACCATCTGCATCTGGATCATTTGCTGTTGGAGTACCTACTGTTGCCCCAAATGTACATGGATCTTCTACAATTAAGGTTGCTGGACGAATCTCGCGTATACAAGTATTATTGTCGTGTGATACGATTACATAATATTCGTTATTGTGTAAACCTGTAACATCGCTTATACTTAGAGTATTTGTTTCTGTTCCTGAATATACTCCTGTGTCAGTTAATAAACTGCCTCCATTATCTGGGTCTCCTAAATACCAGCTATAAGTTAGTCCTGAATTTGCATTGCCTGGTGTTCCATATGTTGGTGTTCCTGAACTGTACGAAGTTGCTTCATCTGCGCTAGCTTCAATTACAAAACTTGCAGTTGTGTTGGATACTGCATCTGTTGGTGGTGACGTAATAGACAACTGAAAAGCCGAATATTCTGAGCCATTTGCTCCATTATAACCTCCAGTACCTCCGGTTACTAATCCGTCTGCATCAAAACCTGAACCATCTAATATACCATCGTTATTAGCATCGATTCCTCCTGATTCGGTTACATCAAAACACCCATCTCCGTCTGAGTCTAGGTCTAGTCTGTTTGGTATGCCGTCGTTGTCAGTATCATCATTTCCTTCCTCAGTATCTAACACCCCATCATTATCGTCGTCGATATCTGTTGCATCTGGTACTCCATCACAATCTGAATCTCCATCGGCAGTTACAACGGTAACGGCTTCACCTTCTAGTGTGTAACACTGGCTAGTGAAACTGTAGAAAGACGCATAGTAAATACCTGCTACAGCTGTTGCTGGAGCACTTACTTTGTTGGCGTCTGTAGCTGGGACTCCTGTATGCCAAGTTAAGGTTGTATTGGCAGGGAGGTTACTAGCAGTAATACTGGTAAGATCCATGGTTTGAGGATTAACACTATCATCACAATCATTGGTAATGGTTGTTGAACTTAATGCCGGTGCATTTACCCCTGTTGGACAGTCATTACAAATTTCATAGCTTACTTTTACAGCGTCAAATTTTAAGTGACTATTTGAAGATGCACTATTTAGTCTTATATACCTAAAACTTTCAGTTGAAGTGATGGTCTCTGCAATAATAGAAGTACTATTTATAGTAATGGATGATGGATGAGATGTGAAACTGGTATTATCAGTAGAGTATTCTACTGTAAAATCTTTGGAATAACTTCCACCCATCCATTGTACATAAAATGTTATGTTAGTGCCGATTGGTAATATTTCTCCAAAATCTAAAACTTGTGTGAAAATAGCTCCATGTGGATGTAAATATATTCCAGCTACCGTTCCATTTGGTTCTCCAATTAAATTATTAGGAGAACCCCAATTTGTAGCTCCTGTAGCAGCAATTACGTACTGATCACCAGACGCTATTTTCCCAAATTCACAATCTACACGCCATAGTACATCTACTAGTGAAGTATCGTTAAGACCGGTGGTGTCTTCATACTCGTCTAGTACATCTTCGATATTTGCATTAACAGGCCCAAAGTTGTTAACGTCTGCATCTATAGCATCGTCTAAACCGTCATTGTCTGCATCTACATTGCTCAATGTTAAACCTCCTACTTTAGCTTCAGTATTATCGTTAGTTTGATCATTATCACTATCTATATCTAAGTAATCTGGAGTACCATCTGCGTCTGTGTCTATTGGCGTAAGGCCAGTTCCGTAAGTAGTATTTATTCCTGTAGTATTGTCTATCGTATTTCCTGGTACTATATACCCAGCTGTAGTTTGTGCTTCTATGTTGTCTGGTATACCATCGCCATCTGAGTCTAGGTCTAGACTGTTTGGGATACTGTCTCCGTCGGTGTCTGTTTCTGTTACTACAATAATATTATCTATTCCTACAAAAGACTCAGCATTTGTATCCGAAACATTGTAGATGGTAATATGTGATATCGTACTAGCTGCTACATAATTAAAACTATAGTTCTTCCAACCTTCACTATTGTTACCTGTTGAAGGAGTTATATATAAGTTTACGCTATCATCACCAAAAGAATTTCCTCCTGCTATATGGATTTTGGAGGAATTATCCCATGCTCTAACTCCATCGTCAAGAGTAATCGCTTGAAAAGAAATATTTAATAATTCTCCAGCATTTAAAGGTTCATTAAGTTGTATGCTAAATGACTCTGAACGTGCTCCTGATAAATCTGTATGAAATGAAATATAATTTGTTCCGTTAAATGGAGTAGTAGAAACACCATAACTATTTCCATTTAATATATTTACAGATCCTACTACAGTTCTAATTAAACCTGTTGAGTTAGATAAGTCTCCTATTGGTAATGTTTCTAAAATTTCCTCAACATTAAAATTATTTCCTTCCTCAGTATCCAACACCCCATCATTATCGTCATCGATGTCTGTTGCATTAGGTACTCCATCACAATCTGAATCTCCGTCTGCAGTTACAGCGGTAACGGCTTCACCATCTAGTGTGTAGCACTGGCTAGTGAAACTGTAGAAAGACGCATAGTAAACACCTGCTGCAGCTGTAGCTGGAGCACTTACTTTGTTGGCGTCTGTAGCTGGGACTCCAGTATGCCAAGTTAAGGTTGTGTTGGCAGGGAGGTTGCTAGCAGTAATACTGGTAAGATCCATGGTTTGAGGATTAACACTATCAGTACAATCATTGGTAATGGTTGTTGTACTTAACACCGGTGCATCGATCCCTGTAGGACAGTCATTACAAAATTCATAAGTCACTTTTACAGCGTCTACATTCATATACATTGTATTTCCTGTTTGTCTTCCAATTCTCAGATATTTAAAATTGTCTGTAAAAGAGACTGGGATTGTAAATGATTGACTAGAATAACTTGTATTTCCAAAACCTGAAAGGTTGGACGATACTGTTTCATAATTTGTACCATCTGTACTTGCTTCAAAAAAGATATACCCTTGTCTAGCACCATTACCATCATTATATTTGGCTGTAATGGTTACTACTGCATCTCCAGAAAAAGTAGTATCGTATTCTAAAGAGATTGCAGAACCTCCATTACTGTAAAGATTTTGTCCTACACCATCAGGTGCTCCCTCAACATTTGGAGAAGCTGTAGTAGCTCCAATGTTATATCCACC
>CAJXSU010000009.1 GCA_913061465.1 uncultured Flavobacterium sp. | reverse complement strand
TCTACACTATCCTCTTCGTCGGCAGCGTCAGATGTGTATAAGAGACAGCTTCTAAATCACTTCAAAAAGAGGGGAACTCTAATTTGAAAACTACCAGTATAACTTCAGCAAACATCATTAAATCAAACAGAAGTAAGAGTCCATCTATAAAAAAATTTGTTAAAGAAATTTTAGCAGGAAACGTTAGTTATCTCAGCAGAGCCATTACTTTAATAGAAAGTACTAATAAAAAACATCAAAAAAAAGCAAATATTATATTAGAACAATGTCTCCCTTTCGCAAATAAATCTGTAAGAATCGGAATAACTGGGGTTCCTGGTGTTGGAAAAAGTACATTTATAGAGGTATTAGGAAAGCATTTAACAAGTAATCATAAAAAAGTAGCTGTATTAGCTATTGACCCAAGTAGTTCAGTAAATAAAGGAAGTATTTTAGGTGATAAAACTAGAATGGAAGAATTGGTTAATGATAAAAATGCCTACATAAGACCTTCTCCATCTGGATCTTCTTTAGGAGGTGTTGCTCGAAAGACGAGAGAAAGTATTATTCTGTGCGAAGCTGCTGGTTTTGACACCATTATTATTGAAACAGTGGGTGTTGGACAAAGTGAAACCATGGTTCATTCTATGGTTGACTTTTTTTTACTATTAAAGATTGCTGGTGCTGGAGACGAGTTACAAGGGATAAAAAGAGGTATAATTGAAATGGCAGACGCTATTGTTATAAATAAATCTGACGGGGAGAATATAAAAAATACGAATATTGCAAAAATAGAGTTTAGTCGAGCACTACATTTATACCCTCCCAAGGAAAGTGGATGGCAGCCTAAGGTACTGACTGCTAGTTCTCTGAAAAAAACAGGAATTGACGCAATATCTAAAATGATTGAAAAATATATTGCTTTAGCAAAGGAGTCCGAATTTTTTAGTACCAAAAGAAATAATCAGAATACATTTTGGTTACAATCTACAATTGAACAGAACTTACATGATTCTTTTTTCAAAAATAAAATGATCTCTATAGCCTTACAACAAGAAATTGAGCTATTAAAAAATGGTAAAACAACTCCTTTTATCTCTGCAAAGAAATTATTAAAATCTTACAATGAATAAACTTAAGCTCTATAAATTTTTATTACCAATTTCAATTTTATTACTTTTTATCTTAAATGTAGTTCAGGGAGGTACCACCGAATTATTACCAGATGAAGCCTATTATTGGGTCTATAGCCAATATTTAGATTGGGGGTTTTTTGATCACCCTCCACTAGTAGCTGTTTGGATAGTCCTCAGTGATTTTTTATTTACCAATGAACTTAGTGTTCGATTCTTTTCATCAATATCCTTTAGCTTACTTATATATT
Source organism: uncultured Flavobacterium sp. (assembly GCA_913061465.1). Lineage (GTDB taxonomy): Bacteria > Bacteroidota > Bacteroidia > Flavobacteriales > Flavobacteriaceae > Polaribacter. The sequence goes on along the minus strand of CAJXSU010000009.1, from coordinate 41,827 downwards.
TGGTTTGGATCACAATAGATCATCCCTCAAAAAATAAATATACTTGGTTATTTTTATTACTTATTTTTTCTACAGCCTTGTTAAACGTTTATGGTTTTATCACTACTCCAGACACCCCTTTATTATTCTTTTTTGCTTTATTTCTTTGGTCTTACAAAGAATATTTAATAAAAAAGAGTGTGGTGAGTTATCTAATACTGTGTGTCGCAATTACTGGTATGATGTATAGTAAATACCAAGGAATTTTAATTATATTTTTTGTAGTGTTATCTAATTGGAAATTACTGAAGGATTACAAGCTTTGGTTAGTTTGTTTGTGTGCTCTTGCATTTTATATACCTCATATTCATTGGCAATATATAAATGATTTTCCCTCTGTTAGATATCATTTGTATGAGAGAGCTTCTGTAGCTACCTATAAGTTAGAATATACACTCATGCATTTTGTAAATGCTATTGCAATCCTAGGTTTTACATTCATAGTCATATACAAAGCATTTTTTAAAGGAATTAAGGAGAAGAATCTTTTTCACAAAAGCTTAAATTATATTATTTCAGGCTTTTTCATTTTCTTCTTAATTGCTTCTTTTAGAGGCCATGTGCAAGCTCAATGGATAGCTCCTATTATGTTGCCATTAATTTATATTACATTTAATTACCTGATTGAAAATAAACAACAATTAAAACTTTTCAACTACTTGGCAATTGCCAATATAAGTATTATTTTATTTGTTAGAATTATTATAGCAAATGAAGGAATTCTTCCTGTTAAATTAGACTTTCATGGAAATGAACAATGGACATTAAAAGTTAAAGAACTTACTAAAAAATCCGATAAGCTATTCATCAATAGCTTCCAAAATGCTTCAATTTATTGGTTTTATACTAAAGAAAAGACACATTATCAGAAGAATTACTTAGGACGAAAAAATCAATATGGTTTTATACCAGGCAACGATGATTATACATCAGACTCAATCGCCTATATTACCAGAATATCTAAAGAATACTCAGCAATCAAAATGAAAAGCTCAGGTAAAGACTCCATTTTTATTTCCTTTATAAAAGATTATAAATCTCTCTTTGATATTGAAATAGACTTTGTTGATTCAGCAAATATTTTGTTCAATACTTCCATGAAAAAATCGTATGATGTTGTAATAAAAAACCCTTATAAGTTTAATGTTAACCTAAATGATCTAGAAATTCGAGTTACTTTTCAAAATAAAAAAGGAAATGAAAAATATAGCATCCCTACAAAAATAAATACTTCATTAATAAAAGCGTCTAGTGAGGGAATTATTTCTTTAGAGTTAGATGGTTCGTTAATTTATGATATCAATGAATTCCCTATAGTTGGTATTGGAATGAGAACTTCAGATAAGATGGATTTGGTGAAAGTAAGTTCACTTAATAGATTCGAAATAGAGGATTAACTTTTTTACTGTTAATTACTTTATAGAAACAGTAAATAAATTTTTTGTTTAGCTAAATCTTGATGTTAACCGAAGTTTTTTCTGTAATCTGTAAAATAAATAACCGAAAAATAACCCTGTAAAATAGCCAGTTAAAACATCTCCTGGATAATGAACTCCTAAATAAATTCTACTGTATCCAAAAGAAAGAGGAAACAATAAGAGCAACGGCATGTATTTGTAATGATTTCTGAGAAGTAAAATAACAAATATTGAAAATGTAGTTGATAACGATGCGTGTCCAGAATAAAAACTAAAACCTCTAGGCTTGTAGATAAATTGTCTTAGCTGTTCTCTAACCCCTTCAGTATTACAGGGGCGTAATCGTTGAAAAGTATGTTTCATGAAATTTGTAAACTGATCAGAAAATGTAACTAAAACTACTAAAAACAAAATCATTACAATACCATTTTTCCATCCAAACTTTTTAAAGATTAATACCAGTAAAAAAGCAAACAATGGAGACCAGTGAAATTGATTAGTTAATGCTAACCAAAATCCGTCCCATTGTTCGCTTCCTAAATTGTTAAGGAATATGAGTAATTCCGTATCTATTTGTAATAATCTATCTGTCAAATTACTTTCCTACTTTTAGTAATTCTAACTCAAATATTAGATCAGCCTTTTTTGGAAAAGGTCCACCCCCTTCTTCACCATAACCTAAATAGTATGGAATAAATAATCTAGCTTTACCTCCAACTCTCATATTCATGATTGCTTCTTTAACTCCAGGGATCAAAGGTCTTTTGTCTAAAGTGAATTTAAAAGGAGTTCCTTCTTTCGTAGATTGAATTAACTTTCCATCAGCTAAATACATGGTGTAATTCATAGTAACTTCTACGGAGGAATTAAATCTTTTTCCAGTACCTCTCTTAAGGGTTAAGATTTGTAAACCTGAATCTTGTTTTTTTGCTTTTTTTACATTCATTTTTTCATAAAACAATTTCTGATCTGAAGTAAATTTCTCTAATCTAGCTTTTTCAGATTTCTCTAATTCTGCTAGGCGCTCTGTTTCTTTTTCCGCACTTTTTGCAATTCCTTCCTCAAAAACTTTTACAGCATCAAATGTTTTTGCAACATCACCTTTTTTTACAATAGTAATTTTTTCAATGATATCAGAATTGGCTATAGAGTCAAGTACATTTAGGTCACTAACAACTTTACCAAAAACAGAGTGACACCCTACTCTTGGATTGCTACAATCCTTTAATTGATTATCATTGTTGTATGCATCTAACCATGGTGTTGGCTTATATGTAATAAAAAACTGGCTACCATTGGTGTTAAACCCTGAATTTGCCATTGATAATATCCCTTTACTACTATGTCTCAATTTAGAATCAAATTCATCATAAAATTTATATCCCGGACCACCTTGTCCATTTCCCATAGGATCTCCACCTTGAATCATAAAATCTTTAATAACACGATGAAATGTTAATCCATCATAAAACTTTTTACCTTTTAATGTGTCAGAAACTTTTGGGTTTGTACCCTCAGCTAATGTTATAAAATTTGCAACTGTTAACGGAACTTCCTCAGGATATAACTGAACTATTATTTTACCCTTATTCGTCTCAATATTAGCATAAATTCCATCTTCAAAGTTGTTGTACTCATCTTTACATGAAGTAAAGATTAGAGTAAATAATACTAAGATTTGTAAACTTCTTTTTTTCATTTTCTTATTTATTTGATGTTAATTAATGTTACTCTACTTATTAAGGAAGTATTAATTCCAATTTTATTACCATCTCCAATAACTCCGTAAGCATTGAAAGATGGGATGATAAACTTGATACTTTCTCCTTCTTTCATTAGTTTTATTCCATGCTGTAATCCTGGAATAAAATCTTCTTTGTCTATAATATATTCTTTGACTCCTATGAAATCTTTTGAATATATAATTTGATCAGTTAAATCTAAAATATCATATGTTAATAAAACAACATCTTCTTTAGACGGAGTTATAGTGTCCTTCTTGTTTTTCTGAACATAATAATACCAAAATCCATAGGAAGAACGAATATAATCATGTAGACTATCTTTTATGATATAATTTTTAATTTTTATTTCTTCTATAGTATTAATTTTTTTTAGAAGTGCTGTGGTAGATTCCATTAAACGACTACTACTGGCAGTTATAGGTCTTCTTGCCTCTTGTTTCGAACAAGAAATTACTCCAAAAAAAACAAATAAATATACAAATCTAAGCTTCATATGATTTGAGTAAACCTTCTTTATTTTTTGGTAATAATCTATTAAATTTATTGATCGTATCTTCCATAGAAAGATTTGACTTACCTCCTGCCGCATTATCATGACCTCCACCATTAAAATGTTCTCTTGCAAATTTATTAACAGAGAAGTTTCCTTTAGATCTAAAAGATATTTTTATAATTCCCTGTTCTTTATCTTCTATAAAAATTGCCGCCATTACTATTCCTTGGATTGAAAGTGCATAATTCACAATTCCTTCGGTATCTCCTTTCTTAAAATTATTGGCTATTTTTTCTTCTTGTGTAAGAGTTATATAAGCTGTTTTAAGCATTGGTAGGACCTTGAGGTTACTCAGTGCTTGTCCAAGTAATTGCAAACGACCATAAGAACTTGAATCATAAACATTACTATGTATTCTATCATTTTCTGCACCCTTATCTATCAAATCTGCTATAACTCTATGTGTTAAGCTTGTAGTTGATCGAAATCTAAATGAACCTGTATCTGTCATGATACCTGTATACAAACAGGTAGAAATTTTTGAATCAATCAAATTTAAATCTCCCATTTTTTCGATAAAATGATATACCATCTGACAGGTTGAGCACATCTCTACATCAGAATACATGTAAGTAAAATCATCAGGTTGTTGATGATGATCAATTAACACAAAGTCATTTTTATAACTTTCTAATGTATTTTGCATATCATAACCAACCCTGTGAAGGGCATTAAAATCTAATAAAAATATAATTTCAGAAGCATTGATGGCTCTTTGAGACTGAGAATTTTGCCAATCAAATCTGTATGTATCATCTGAACCAGGGAGCCAATGTAAAAAATCTGGGTATTCATTAGGAACTACAACTGTTGGTGTATGTCCTTTCTTTTTTAAATAATTACACATTCCTAAAGAAGCACCCATGGCATCACCATCTGGGTTTCTGTGTCCAACTATAACAACATTTCTAGGAGTTTCTAAAAATGATTTGAGTTCTTCAAATTGTTTCAAAATCATAAGTTGCGAAGATACAATTTTATTAAAAAATTATGTACTTTTGCCGCGATTTATAAAACATTATACAAAATAAAATGGCAACAAACAGAACATTCACAATGATTAAACCAGATGGTGTCGAAAACGGACATACTGGTGCAATCTTAGATAAGATTAACTCGGCAGGTTTTAGAATAGTGGCAATGAAAAAAACACAAATGACTAAAAACGATGCAGAAGCATTTTATGCAGTTCACAATGAGCGTCCTTTCTTTGGGGAATTAGTAGCATTCATGACAAGAGGTCCTATCATAGCAGCTATTTTAGAAAAAGAAAATGCTGTTGAAGATTTTAGAACTTTAATTGGCACAACAAATCCAGCAGACGCTGCAGAAGGAACCATCAGAAAATTGTATGCAACTTCTATGGGAGAGAATGCAGTTCACGGTTCTGACAGTGATGAAAATGCTGAAATAGAAGGTAATTTTCATTTTTCTGAAAGGGAAAAATTCTAAAAAAAATAAAAGAAAAAAACCGAGCTACATGCTCGGTTTTTTTTATCACAATTTAATATTTTTAAACTAGCATCAACTTAGAAATAACTTCATCTCCAATTTCTTCATTAATCATTTTAATAATTTTTTCTTTACCATAACTTAATTCTTCTCTCAAAACAGATGATGTCAACCTAATTATTAGGGTTTTTCTTTGCAATTCAACTGAATGTGTATAGGAGGTTACTCCTTGCCCCATTAATTTATGCCAAGCTTCTTCAACTTTTATCTTTTGCATTCCTTTAGATAAATTATTTTCTTTTATGAAAGATTTCATAAGTTGTTTAAGTACTAAAGAATCATTTTCTCTTTTAGACATGGAACCTCTTTTTAGATATTCTTTACTATAAGTTTAAAATCTAATTATTGTAAAACTACATATTATAAATTTGGTATGATTTATTACTTTGTTCTAGTATCTTTTCAATTCGCTCTGAATGCGTATCTGTAATAAATATCTGACCAAATTCGTCATTATTCACCAAATTAATGATTTGAGAAACTCGATGCTCATCAAGTTTATCAAAAATATCATCTAGAAGTAATATGGGTATCAAATTAGATTGTTTTTTTATAAATTCAAATTGAGCAAATTTTAATGCTATTAAATAAGATTTCTGCTGTCCTTGAGAACCAAATTTCTTAACAGGATAATTACCTATTTCAAAGCTTAAATCATCTTTATGAACTCCAACAGTAGTGTATTGTAAAATTTTGTCTTTTTCTAAGTTTTTATTTAATAAATCTCTATAAGAAGAAATAAGTAATTGACTTTTGTAAATTAAATCTACTTGTTCTTTATCATTTGAAATAATCTGATATTTAGCATTAAAAATGGGGATAAAGTTTTCTAAAAAACTTCTTCTTTTATCAAAAATATTAGAGCCGTAGGCTATTAACTGTTCATTGTAAACTTCCAAATTAACAGCATCAAAGGTTCTGTTTGCTGCAAAGTACTTTAACAATGCATTTCTTTGAGATAATACTTTATTGTAAGCTATCAAGTCTTTCAAATAGGTTTTATCTTGTTGGGAAATAACACCATCAATAAACTTTCTTCTTCCATCACTTCCATCAGTTACTAAATCCCTGTCATAAGGGGAAATAATTACAAGTGGTATTTGACCTACATGCTCAGAGAATTTATCATAAGCCTTTCCATTTCGCTTCAGAAGTTTCTTTTGACCTTTTTTTAAACTACATATAATTTTTTCTTTTCTATCGTTTATAGTGTAATCACCCTCAACCATGAAAAAATTCTTAGTATGTTGAATATTCTGAACAGCTATAGGGTTAAAATAACTTTTTGTGAAAGACAAATAATAAATTGCATCCAGTATGTTAGTTTTACCTATACCATTTAGACCAACGAAACAATTAATTTTTTTTTCAAAATTAAAAGTTTTAGAATCAAAGTTTTTAAAATTAACTAAAGATAATTTTCGTAAATACATAACTAAAGTTTAAAGTCAATAAGGTTCTGCAAATTATTGAAAAATTACGATATATTGGCTTTCTAAATCCAATTAAAAAAACTATTTTTGCCGAACAAATTTTTATAAAAAATATGGCAACATATAAGAAAAAAGGGTACAAACCTAAAGATAAGAAAGAGCAAGAAGCTTTAGACATGCAGAGCACAACTGCAGAAGTTTTTAATACGCTAGACAATACAGCCTCTAAATCCGAGCAATGGATTGAAAGAAATAGTAAGTCTTTATTTTATAGTTTAGTTGTTGTGATCGTTCTAATCCTTGGTTTTTTAGGGTACAATAAATTTATAATTGAACCCAAAGAAGAAGCAGCTTCAAATGAACTGTCTTTCCCAAGAAAACATTTTAACGAAGCGGATTTATCAGCAGGCTCAGAAATAGATTCTTTACTTCAACTTGGTCTAGATGGATCAGATAATAAATATGGTTTTTTAGATATTTCTACTCAATACAGTGGAACTAAAGCAGCAAATATTGCAAACTATTACGCAGGTATCTCATACTTGAAATTAAAAGAATATCAGAAAGCTATTGAATATTTAAGTAAATTTTCTTCAAATGATGAAATTCTTGGACCCACTGCAATTGGTGCTATAGGAGACGCATTTGCTGATATTAATCAGACAGAAGACGCTTTAGAGTATTACGAAAAAGCAGCTTACTTTAAAGATAATGAATTCACAACACCTTTATTTTTATTCAAAGCAGGAAGATCTGCAATGGATTTAGGTCAATTTGCTAAAGCTGAGAAAATTTTCACTCAGATAAAAGAAGATTATCCTACTTCAGACACTGGTAAAGACATAGATAAATATATTTATAGCGCAAAATACGCTCAATAACATCAATGGCTACAACAAATTTATCAAACTACGATAAAACAACTATCCCAAATGCGAATCACCTTCGGTTTGGGATTGTTGTTTCAGAATGGAATTCTGACATCACTGAAAATCTAAAAACTGGTGCCGTAAAAACTCTTTTAGATTGTGGCGCCAAGGAAGAAAATATTATTTCTTGGAAGGTTCCAGGTAGCTTTGAGTTAGTTTATGGATGTAAAAGAATGATTAAAACACTTCAGTTAGATGCTATTATAGCCATAGGAAACGTTATTCAGGGAGAAACTAAACATTTTGATTTTGTTTGTAATGGAGTTACTCAAGGGATAGTAGATTTAAATGTAAAACACGATACTCCTATTATTTTTTGCGTCTTAACAGACAATACCAAACAACAATCTATAGAACGATCTGGAGGTAAATATGGAAACAAAGGTATAGAATCTGCAATAGCAGCTATTAAAATGGCTTCTTTAAGTTAGATTTAACAAAGGAACTTCCCAACAATCTTGACCATTATTTTATAATTAAGTAACTTTGACAAGCTACATACTTTCAACCTTGTGTTTGTAGTTTAATAAAAATTTACAAAGTACTGACTGCATGTCTATTATAAAAAGAAAAAATAAAAAATTTGATTATCAACCTAGATATTACAAAGGTGAAGGTAATCCATATGCTATTAAACATAAATTTGACGAATTTAGAAGTTCAACGGGAAGTAACACTAGTTTAAAAGGTAAAATAAATGGCGCTATTAATGACTTAAAAGGAGATCAAAATATTCTAAAAATTGATGATGAAATTTATCAATTAGAAGAATCTGAAACAAATTCAAATAAAGTTGTTTTGTATATTATAGCTGTTTTAGTACTTATTTTTTTATTCATCATAGACTTTGATCTATCTATTTTTAGCAAAAAATAATGCCAGACATTATTCAACTTTTACCCGATCATGTTGCCAATCAAATTGCTGCCGGAGAAGTAGTTCAAAGACCAGCCTCTGTGGTTAAAGAATTGTTAGAAAATTCTATTGATGCCTCATCTTCATCCATACAACTTATTATCAGAGACGCTGGAAAAACTTTGATTCAAGTTATTGACAATGGAAATGGCATGAGCACATTAGACGCAAAACTCTCATTTGAAAGGCATGCAACCTCCAAAATAAGAGTTGCAGAGGATTTGTTTAAATTACATACTAAAGGTTTTAGAGGTGAGGCTATGGCCTCAATAGCTGCGATTTCTCATGTAGAAATGAAAACAAAGCAAAATTCTCAAGAAATCGGTACACACATAAAAATTGAAGGTAGTAAAATCACCTATCAAGAAATGACTGCAACATCTGTTGGAACTAATATTGCAGTAAAAAACTTGTTTTATAATATACCAGCAAGAAGAAATTTCTTAAAATCAGATACCATCGAGACCAGACACATCATAGATGAATTTCAACGTGTATCTTTAACTCACCCAGAAATAGCTTTTAGTCTTTATCACAACGATAATGAAGTATATCTTTTGAAAGCTAGTAATTTAAGACAAAGAATTGTAGCTATTTTTGGAGCTAAAATGAATGAAAAACTTGTTCCTGTGTCTGAAGATACAGAAATGATATCTATTGAAGGTTTCATCACAAAACCAGTCTTCTCAAAGAAAAAAAGAGGAGAACAATTTTTTTTCGTTAATGATCGTTATGTAAAAAGTCCTTATTTAAATCATGCCGTAATAGCTGCTTTTGAAGGACTGTTAGAACATGGCTCACATCCATCTTATTTTTTGTATTTAACTGTTCCTTCTAAAAGTATTGACATCAACATACATCCAACAAAAACTGAAGTAAAATTCGATGATGAAAAGGCTGTATATGCTATTTTAAGAGCAACAGTAAAACACAGTTTAGGACAATACAATGTTTCTCCAATTCTAGATTTTAATAGAGACGCTACTTTAGACACTCCATATAATTTCACAAAACAACAATCAAAACCATCTAGTCCAAAAATCACTGTAGATCCCTCTTTTAACCCTTTTAGCAATGATGATTCTACTCAAAATAAATCTTCATATCAACATGTAAAAGAAAATTCAAATTGGGAAAGTTTGTATGTTTCCACTAATGGGGATGAACTTCAAGAAAAATTATTTAACCAAGAAGATACACATTCGTCTAATAAAACAATTCAAATTCAAAGAAAATATTTATTAAGCTCTATTAAATCTGGAGTTGTTTTAATTCATCAATCGTTAGCACATCAGCGAGTTCTTTATGAAGAATTTCTTAACAGTTCATCACAAGAAGAGGTTCATAGTCAACAATTATTATTTCCCATCACAATTTCATTTTCATCGACTGAAATAGAAATGATATACACTTTAAAATCAGAATTAGAAAATGTAGGTTTTTGTTTTGATGAATTCACAAAAGAATCAATTACCATCAAAGGAACACCCATGTCTATATCTGAAAGTAAGATTTCAAAAGTTTTAGAGGAACTTTTAGAAAATATTAATGCAGATATTCCAGACATAAATTTTAAACCTTTAGAGATTATGGCATCTACGTTTGCGAAATCTATTGCTATTAAAACGGGGCATGTTTTGTCACAAAAAGAACAAGAAAACCTTGTAAATAGTTTGTTTTCGTGTAAAGAGCCCAGTATTAGTCCATCTGGGAAGGCAATATTTAAGACATTAACATTACAAGAAATAGATCACCTATTTGCCCGCTAACTTATGAATGGAATAAAACTTACAGAAGGAATAAAGCATCTAATAATTATTAATGTTATTTTGTTTATTGGGCCACAACTCATAAATCTAGATCTCACTAATATTTTTGCCTTGCATTTTCCAAAAAATGATAATTTTGGTTTTTGGCAGTATGTAACTCATATGTTTATGCATGGAAGTTTTGCTCATATTTTATTCAATATGTATGGTCTATGGGCATTTGGTACACCTTTAGAAAAAATGTGGGGAAGAAATAAATTTTTATTTTTTTACTTTTCGGCAGGAATTGGAGCTGGATTAATTTATTCACTTGTTAATTATTATCAATTTAATGGTTACTTTGATGTATTGATCCAAAATGGACTTAATTCAAACAATATTTCAAAAATATTAGACACCGGAGTTTACACTAATTACGCAGATATTATTACTTTATCTAAAGAAGAGTTAAGTAAATTTTACAGTTTATACCATACACCCGCAGTTGGTGCTTCAGGAGCTGTATATGGCGTTTTAGTTGCTTTTGGGATGTATTTTAAAGATGCAAAATTGGCACTAATATTTTTTCCAGTTCCAATCGCAGCAAAATATTTCATCCCCTTAATTTTGGTTGGAGATTTATTTTTTGGAATGACTAAGTACTCAGTTGGAAATGTAGCACATTTTGCACATATAGGTGGTGCCATTATTGGTTTTATATTAGCTTATTATTGGAAAAATAATCAATTTAAATTTTACAAATAAATGAGTTTAATTAACGACTTAAAATCAAAATTTATATCAGCATCAATTATTCAACAATTAATTTATGTTAATGTAGCAGTTTTTATCATCACGTTAATTTTCAGTTCTTTTGGTGGTTTATATGGAAACAAAACAAACATTATATATGAATGGTTTTCCCTGTCTTCATCGTTTGAAGAAGTTATAATGAAACCTTGGACATTAGTTAGTTATGGATTTTTACATCATGGATTTTTACATCTATTGTTTAATTGTCTAGTTCTGCATTTTTTTGGAAGACTTTTCCTAGAGTATTTCTCTCAAAAACAAGCATTAAATTTTTATGTTTTAGGAACCTTATTTGGTGGAATTGCTTATTTACTAAGTTATAGTTATTTCCCCTTATTTAATGGGAAAATTCATACCATGGTAGGGGCCTCTGCTGGAATTACAGCCATTGTTATTGGAATTGCTACATATATTCCAAATTATCAATTACAATTGAGATTTATTGGATATGTTAAAGTATGGCAATTAGCTGGGGTTTTTATTTTATTTGATTTAATTTCTTTAGCTGGTGGTAATGGTGGTGGGCATATTGCGCATCTAGGTGGCGCATTGTTTGGTTACCTATACGTTTCTAAGGCCAGTAATAAAAAAGTTAACCTTCTTAGTTGGTTTTCGGAGCTTTTTTCAAAAAGAAAAAAACCACTTCAAACGGTCTACAAATCAAGTAAAAAAAAGAACGCTAAAAAGTCGACAGATAATAAGCAGACTAAAATAGATTCAATACTAGATAAAATTAGTAAAACGGGATATGAAACACTAAGTAAGGAGGAAAAAGAATTTCTGTTTAAACAAAGTAACTAAATGCAAAAAACTTTGTAAGAAAGAGGATCTTTAATAAGATCTTAACAAAAGATGAAATAATAGATGGTAAAATATACTTTTTGGCAAAAAATAGTTGTCTTTGTAAATTCTATCTTAGCAATTTTATTACTGTTATCTTACCTTCTACCCTATATTTCACCTAAAACAGTTCCAATTTTCACCATTGTTAGTTTAGCAGTTCCAATACTATTTATATCAAATGTCTTTTTTGTTATTTATTGGATTATAAAATTAAAAAAACAATTCACAATCTCTTTGATAACTATTATTCTGGGTTTTGGATACATAAGTAGTATCTATAAATTTTCAGAGAAGGAAATTTTTTTAAATGATGATTTAAAAGTAATGAGTTATAATGTTCGTTTGTTTAATCATTATAACTGGACAACTGATAATACAATTGTAGAAAAAATATCTACTTTTATTTTTGAAAAAAAACCAGACATAATAGCGATTCAAGAGTATTATAAAGCTGAAAATCTTAAACTCAAGTATCCATATCAATTTATAAAAACAAAATCTAATGTCAGTAAATTTGGATTAGCAATTTTTTCCAACTATAAGATCATAAATTCAGGCTCACTAGATCTAAAGGATAGTGCAAACAATATTATTTTTTCAGATATTATTAAAGATAAAGACACTATAAGAGTTTATAATATTCATTTAGAATCTTTAAAAATGAATACAGCTAAGGAAAATTTTGGTACAAAAGATTCTGATAAACTTCTAAAACAAATGGAAGCTTCATTTCAGAAGCAAGCAAAACAAGTTGAACTATTTTTAGATCATGAAAAGAAATGGACTGGAAAAAAAATACTTTGTGGAGACTTTAATAATACAGCGTTTTCTTGGGTTTATAGAGAGCTCTCTAAAAATAAGCAAGATGCATTTAAAGAGGCAGGTAAAGGTTTAGGTAAAACTTTTAATTATTGGTATCCTTTGAGAATAGATTTTATTTTATTGGATTCTAGTTTTGACATCAATAACTTTAAAACATTTAACGTTCCTTATTCGGATCATTATCCAATTTTAGCAAGAATAAATTTAAAATAATAAAATCTCATCTATATGAGAATAGTATTATTGCACTTTAATCACAGTTCTAAGATCTAACATATCCAATGGATTAATGCCTAGACCTCTTATATTTTTTTGAGAGAAACGGATTACTTGATCATAATACAAAGGAATAACTGGGGCTTCCTCAATTAAAATACTATCCATCTTTTGGTATAGACTAAATCGTTCAGATGAATTTACTATAGAAATTGATTTTTCATAGAGCACATCAAATTCAATATTTTTAAAATGAGTATAGTTGGGTCCGTTAGGAGTAAAATTCTTACTGTAAAATAATGATAAATAATTTTCAGCATCAGGGTAATCAGCAATCCAACTAGCACGAAAAATAGAAAATTTACCCGTAGCTTTCCCTTGACGCAAGGAAGATGGAGGAATTACATCTATCTTAACCTTTAGTCCAATATTTTGAAGTTCTCGCTGAATAAACTCACACAAGTCTAAATAATTACTATTAGTTGTAATGGTAATTGATGGGTTAACAAGACCTGTTTGTTTTCTATAAGCCTCAATGAATTCACGTGCAATTTCGGGTTTATAGGTATACCCTTCCATATTATTAAAAGAAGGTAAACCAGAGGGAATAAATCCATTAATTGCGGGTGTCCCAATTCCATTACGTAAATATTTTACCATTTTTTTTCTATCAAAGCCATAATTAATTGCTTTTCTTAGTAATATATTACTGGTGGTTTTATCCTCATGATCTAAATATATACCTAAATATTCTGTATTTAAATATGAACCCGTTTCCATATGAATAGTTTCATTGTATTTAGATTGTAGCTTTCCATCTAAGGTAATAATATCATCCTTATAGGAAGCATCAAGGCTTTTCATAAAATCTAGATTTCCTTGAATAAATTGCAAAAATTCACTTTGCTTATCTGGTAAAAATGTTATGGATACTGCTTCTAGAAAAGGTAATTGATTTCCTTTATCATCTATTTCAAAATAATCTGGGTTTTTTCGAAATACAAGTTTAGTGTTTTCCACCCATAGTTTAAATTGAAAAGGTCCTGTTCCAATTGGATTTGAACGATATTCATCACCAAAATATTCAATAGCTTCTCGAGAAACAACAGAACAATATTTCATTGCTAATAATCCTAAAAATGGAGGAAAAGTTTGTTTTAATTTTATTTGAAAAACGCTATCACTAATCGCTGAAAAGTTTTTCACGTTTTGTAATACCCAAGCGCCAGGTGATGCAATATTTTTGTCTAAAAGTCTATGAAAACTATACTCAAAATCAAGAGCAGTAACTAATCTTGTAGAATCAATCCCGAATAAGCTATGTCTATGAAAATAAACATCATCTCTAAGAAAAAAAGTATACACTTTCCCATCCTCTGAAATATCCCATTGATTTGAAATACTGGGCTTAACTTGTAAACTATCATCCAATTGAACCAATCCGTTATACAATTGGTTTACGGCCCAAATATTACGCTGATCTTTTGAAAAGGCTGGATCTAAAGAGGTAATATTCGAATGTTCATTGTATCTAAAAACCTGAGAGCCATCAAAAGTAGATGTTCTGTTTTGACAAGAAACTAAGATAAAAACGAACAATAAATAACACCAATTATCTCTCAAAACCATAATTTCTCTCTACTTTACAAATTCTTAATTGGTGTTGTTGATACCATTTATTTCTTCCATTCTATCGGCAGTTTTTTCATAATCAGCCAAGTTTTTTGTTAACAATGTTGTAAAAATAACAGCATAATAGGGTGTATTCAAATTAGTTACTATCATAACATCAACTGGTATTTTTTTTCAGGTAATTTGGAATCAGAATCTATTCCATCACTAACATAATCAAAATTACATTTTTTCAAGATCTTAGCAGAAGCCACATTAAGATTGATTACATATCCAATCAATTTTGGCATACCAATAGAGCTGCAATAGCCTACAGAAGCTTTACACAAATTATATCCATACCCAAAACCCCAATATTTTTCTAAAAATCGATATCCAATTTCATCATCTCCTTCGTCATCTTTTATAAATGCTACAGTTCCAACAAACTCATTATCTAATTTTCTATCTATGGCATAAATCCAAAAATCATTGTCCTCTTTATCATAAAAGCTAATTAACCGCTCTAATTCGATTAAATGTTCTTTTTCAGTTTGAACTTCTCCAGTAACATATTGCATCACTTTTGGATTGCTTTGCATCTCATGATATGGTTTTATATCACTCATTTTTAGCCTCCTAACAAGCAATATTTCCGTTTCAAAAATGATTTGACTACTCATGTATCTTTTCAGAATTATTGTAACTTTGTACGCCTTTAAATGTACAAGAATGAATGCAGATAAAAAAGTAGCATTTTATACCTTAGGATGTAAACTAAACTTTTCAGAAACATCTACAATAGCTCGTAGTTTTGTAAACGAAGGCTTTAACCGTGTAGATTTCAACGAAAAGGCAGATGTATATGTAATTAATACGTGTTCAGTTACAGATAATGCAGATAAACGCTTTAAATCAATTGTTAAAAACGCCTTAAAGAAAAATGAGGAGGCATTTCTTATTGCTGTTGGTTGTTATGCACAGTTAAAACCTCAGGAGTTAGCTGCTGTTGATGGAGTTGACTTAGTTTTAGGGGCTACTGAAAAATTTAATGTTACAAGTTACATTAACGATCTAACCAAAAACCAACATGGTGAAGTTCATTCTTGTGAAATATCTGATGCCGATTTTTATGTTGGTTCTTATTCTATTGGAGATAGAACTCGAGCCTTTTTAAAGGTTCAAGACGGTTGTGATTATAAGTGTACATATTGTACAATTCCTTTGGCTAGAGGGATTTCTAGAAGTGATACCGTTGAAAATGTATTGGCTAACGCTCAAGAAATTTCCAAAAGAGGTATTAAAGAAATTGTTTTAACTGGAGTAAATATAGGGGACTATGGAAAAGGCGAATTTGGAAATAAAAGACATGAACATACTTTTTTAGAATTAGTAAAAGAATTAGACAAGGTAGAAGGCATACATCGTTTAAGAATTTCATCAATTGAACCAAATTTATTAAAAGATGAAACCATTGATTTTGTAGCAGATTCTAAAACTTTTGTACCTCATTTCCACATACCATTACAAAGTGGAAGCGATAATTTGTTAAAATTAATGAAACGTCGATATTTAAGAGATACTTATACTAATAGAGTTCATAGAATTAAAGAAATAATGCCAAACGCTTGTATTGGTGTTGATGTTATTGTTGGATTTCCAGGTGAAACCGATGAGCATTTTTTAGAAACATACAATTACTTAAATGATTTAGACATCTCCTATTTACACGTTTTTACCTATTCTGAAAGACCAAATACAGAAGCTGTTTTAATGGATGGAGTTGTTGCTAAAAAAATAAGGGCAAAACGCAGTAAAATGTTACGGGGCTTGTCTGTAAAAAAACGCAGAGCTTTTTATGAAAGTCAGCTAGGGAATTCTGCAACAGTTTTGTTTGAAAGTGAAAATAAAGAAGGATATATTCATGGTTTTACCCAAAATTATGTAAAGGTTAAAACTCCGTGGAATCCTCATTTAATTAACACCTTAAAGCAAATCAAGTTAACTAAAATTGATGAAGATGGTTTAGTTCGGTTTGATTTCATTGAGAAATTGATATCGTCTTCAGCAACATAACAATTAGTTAATGAAAAAAAAACAAATCTACTTTATGCCTGGTTTGGGTGCTAATCCTAAGATATTTGAACATATTACACTTCCAAAAGACACTTTTGAGATTCATCTTTTAGAGTGGAAAATACCAATATCATTAGATGAGTCATTGAAAGATTATGCAAAAAGAATGTCAGAAGAGATTAAACATCAGAATCCTATTTTATTAGGAGTCTCATTTGGAGGAGTTTTAGTGCAAGAAATTGCAAAAATCATTACTGTTGAAAAAATAATTTTAGTGTCAAGTATTAAAAGTCATCATGAATTTCCTAATAGATTAAAACTTTTACAAAAAACTAAAGGATACAAGTTTTTTCCAACTAAAATTATTGAAAACTTTGATAAGTATAAAAAATATTTCTTAGGAGATTTCCTAAAGAAAAGAGCTGATATATATACTAAATATTTATCAGTTAATGACGCTAAATATTTAAAGTGGGCGCTTCATAGTTTATTGCATTGGCAACAAGATAATGCGTCAAAAAATATAGTTCATATACACGGAGATAATGATCATATTTTTCCTTCAAAACATATTAAGAATTTTACTAAAATTAATGATGGAACTCACGTCATGATTTTATTGAAAGCTAAAGAAATCTCAGAAATAATTATTAAAAGTTTCAACTAATTTCAATTGTATTTTATTAAATTTAAAATTTAATTCTCTAATAAGAATACAATGCCAAAAATAATCCGTTTTTTATCAGTTATAACCCTAACACTTCTCTCTATTTCTTTTTTTAATGCACTGCATATATCTGATGTTGGTTCAGAAAAAAACACTGCAGACACCTACACTATAAAAGCTCTAAAAATACCAAATAATTTAACTTTTGCTGGTGAAAAAGTACCCACTGAACTCTATGACATCAAGGAACGAATGGATAGAGAATTACTAGTAAATACC
Source organism: uncultured Flavobacterium sp. (assembly GCA_913061465.1). Classification (GTDB taxonomy): domain Bacteria; phylum Bacteroidota; class Bacteroidia; order Flavobacteriales; family Flavobacteriaceae; genus Polaribacter. Next base: position 24,208 of record CAJXSU010000009.1, on the reverse strand, counting down.
TATTGGCAGTCTAATGGATTATTATTAATTAAAAGAGCGCATAAATATTTCCCTCTTATAGAACCTATGTTGAAAGAGTATGGAATTCCAGATGATTTTAAATACTTGGCTGTCGCAGAAAGTGGATTAGAAAATAATTCATCACCAGCAGGTGCAGCTGGATTTTGGCATTTTTTAAAAGCATCAGCAAAAGAATATGGCTTAGAAGTTAATCAAAATGTAGATGAACGATACAACTTAGAAAAAGCTACAAAAGTAGCTGCAGAATATTTGAAAAAATCCAAGAAACGTTTTGGAACTTGGACGTTAGCAGCTGCAGCCTATAATGCAGGGAATACTCGTATAGCTAGGAATTTAAAGAAACAACAAGTAGATGATTATTATGATTTGTTATTGAATAATGAAACCGCTAGATATATATTTAGGATTGTTGCACTGAAAGAAGTTTTGTCTTATCCAAAGAAATACGGTTTTGAATTTGAAAAAGAAGATTTATACTATTTGCCAAAAACAAAAACAGTTAAAGTTGATACGGTAATTTCAAACATAGCTTCATTCGCAAAAGGTTTTCAAACAAATTATAAAGAATTAAAATTACATAATGAATGGCTAAGAGAAAACAAATTAAATAATAAAAGTAGAAAATTATACAAAATAAAAATTCCATTCAGGGAATAAAAAAAGCCTATCTAATTAGATAGGCTTTTGTTTGAAAAATTAAGTTGTAGTATATATTAGATTACTCTTACGTTTACTGCGTTTAATCCTTTTCTTCCTTCTTGTAACTCAAACTCTACTTCATCATTTTCACGAATTTCATCGATCAAACCTGATACATGTACAAAATGTTCACTGTTGTTTCCTTCTTCTACGATAAATCCAAATCCTTTAGATTCGTTGAAAAATTTTACGGTACCTTTACTCATAATATTAAATTGTTGTGTTGCCTATAATTTTAAAGACAACTTAGTTTATAAAGTGCAAATCTACATTAAAATATTTATAAAAATTCTATTTTTTAATAATTCTTTTGCAGCTCTTAAACGGCTGATTACTCGATGATTAATAAATTAACTTAATTTTATAATTTAAAAGAATCATTTAAAAAGCTTTTTATTTAATTCAAAATCAGAAATAATTTCTTCTAAAATTTCTTTTGATGAACTAATTTCATTAATAATTCCAGCTATTTGTCCAATTTCTAGTTCCCCATTTATTAAATCACCCTCAAAAATTCCTTTTTTGGCCCTAGCTCTTCCCAATAAATCTTCGAGTTCTTCTTTAGTTGGATTGTTTTCATAAAGCTCTTGAATCTGTTGATAAAATTTATTTTTTATTAGACGAACTGGCGCTAATTCTTTTAAAGTAAGATGAGTATCACCGTCTTTAACGTCTAAAATTTTCTGTTTAAAATTTGCATGAGCAGAAGATTCTTTGGAAGCTGCAAATCTACTACCTATTTGAACTCCATCTGCTCCTAACACCATAGCAGCTAACATTCCACGACCGTTTCCAATACCACCTGCTGCAATTACAGGAATAGTTACACTCTCTTTAACCATTGGGATCAGAGTAAATGTGGTTGTTTCCTCGCGCCCGTTATGTCCTCCGGCCTCAAAACCCTCGCACACAATTGCGTCTACTCCAGCAGCCTGGGCTTTTACTGCAAATTTTACTGAACTTATAACGTGAACAACAGTAATTCCTTTTTCTTTTAAAAAAGCGGTCCATGTCTTAGGATTACCTGCAGATGTAAAGACAATTTTTACATCTTCTTCAACAATAATATCCATCAATTCATTTACCTGAGGATATAACATGGGAACATTTACACCAAAGGGTTTATCAGTTGCTTTTTTACATTTTTGGATATGTTCTCGAAGCACATCTGGATACATAGATCCTGCACCAATTAAACCCAAACCTCCTGCATTAGAAACAGCTGAAGCTAGTTTCCAACCACTTACCCAAACCATACCTCCTTGAATAATTGGGTATTTAATATTAAAAAGATTTTTTATGATATCTCCCATCTTATATTTTATTCAGTAAATCTAACTCTAAAATCTAATCTGTAGGTAATATTAAAAGGTACTCTCCTATTCATTTTAATTGCTGGTGACCAACCCTTTATATTTTCAAAATAAGATTTTAATCGATCACTTAAATTTATTGGAATATTAGTAGTAGTTTGAACATTTTTAATATTCCCATCAATATCAACATCAAAATTAAGGACAATTATACCATTAATTTGAAATCTAATTCTATTATGAATGTCTTTTATTCTTTCCCAAAATTTTTCTATTCCTCCTCCATTAAAAGAAGCAGCTTTATATGCTATTAAATCTGCATCAATTTTTTGACCTGTTTCGTCATAGAAAACATTTTTCATCAGTTTTCCTTTACTGTAATATTGTTTGGTGGCAAGTACTCCGTTAAAATGGTAATATTTCCAAATTCCAACTTTAGCTCCATTACTATACATACCTTCAGCATTAGTTTTTTTGTTATAAAACCAAGATTTATAGTTCCCCGTGAGTTCAGAATTACTATCAAAAGACTTAACCTCTATCAGATCTCCTTTTAAAGAAAAAGAATAACTTAGACCAATTGGTTCTATTCTTTTTTTTGATTTGAAAAACCCCGTTTTTTTTATCTTTCCTCCATTATAATAGTTTGTGTGTTGCCAAACACTATCTTTCTTAACTATAGTTTCTACAGAGAAAGCATTGTTTTTTTTTACAATATTTTCTTTGTGATCTAAATAATTTACAATTGAATCTTGGGCAAAAAAATTACCTGTAATCATTAAAATGATTGGTAATATTGTTTTTTTCATAGCAATTTATTAATTAAGAAATGACTCCAGATCCTAATAATTCTTCATTTTTATACCAGGCCACAAATTGACCTTCTTGTATCGCAGATTGAGGATTTTGAAATTCTACAAATATTCCGTTTTCTACTTTATGTAAGATAGCTTTCTCTAAAGGTTGACGATATCGAATTCTAGCCTCAACATCTAAAGATTCACGATTTTTTAGTTTGAGATCTTCACGAATCCAGTGTTCTTCTTCATTAGAAACAAATAAAACACTTCTAAACAATCCTTTGTGATGTTTTCCTTCCCCTGCATAAATAACATTCTCACGCACATCAGTTTCAATAACAAATAATGGCTCTTTAGTTCCTCCAACTGCTAAACCTTTACGTTGTCCTTTCGTAAAATAATGAGCTCCTAAATGTTTCCCAACTACTTTCCCATCTTGTTTATTGTATTGGTATTTGGTTGCAAAAAAATCTAACTCTTCTTCTTTAGAATTAAAATTGGGATGCTCTCTTTGATATAGATCGGCTGAATTAGGAACTTGTACAATTTCACCCTCTTTTGACTGAAGTTTTTGCTGTAAGAATTCTGGTAAACGAACTTTACCTATAAAACATAAACCTTGAGAATCTTTTTTCTCTGCTGTAATTAAATCTGCATTTTTGGCTATCTCTCTTACTTCTGGCTTTGTTAATTCTCCAATAGGAAAAAGTGCTTTAGACAGTTGATTTTGTGATAATTGACACAAAAAATAGGATTGATCTTTATTAATATCTTTTCCGGCCAATAGTTTATAAATAGATTTGTTATCTATAATTTCTTCCTCTTTTCTACAATAATGACCTGTAGCAACAAAATCTGCTCCTAAATCTAAAGCAATATCCATAAAAACATCAAATTTTATTTCTCTATTACATAAGATATCAGGGTTTGGAGTTCTTCCTTTTTCGTATTCATCAAACATGTAGTCAACAATACGCTCTTTGTATTGTTCACTTAAATCTACTACTTGAAAAGGAATTTTTAGTTTTTCAGCAACAAGAAGAGCATCATTACTGTCTTCTAACCAAGGGCATTCATTAGAAATAGTTACGGAATCATCATGCCAGTTTTTCATGAAAAGGCCAATGACTTCATACCCTTGTTCTTTTAATAAATATGCAGTAACACTACTATCTACACCGCCAGAAAGCCCTACTATTACTCGTTTCATTAAATAAGATCTAAATCGTTAACAAATTTACAAAAATGCTGTTTAACTTTATTTAGAAAAAGTATATAGTTTTTTTAATACTCAAGAAAAATATATCAATTGTTATTTATAGTGTTCTTATTGAATTTACTCCCTTCTTTTTTCTCTTTTTTAGATACTTTTTTTCCTCCAATATAAAATTCCCATTCCCCAACTCTTTTACCATCACTATAGGTACCCTCTTCTTTTAGATCTCCGTTTAATTCAAAATACATTCCCTTTCCATTAAGAATGTCATTTTTGTAATTAACTTTTTCTATTAGAACCTCTTGGTCTGAAAATTTTTCAGAAACACCATTTTTCATGCCATTACTATATTGGGTAATTTCTACAGTATTTCCATTCTTATAATAATTTTTTAATGTACCCTCTAATTTTCCATTTGTGTAAAACTCTTCAGAAAAAGTAGCACCATTAGGAAAAAAATAAACCCACTTCCCTATCCTATTCTTTTTCAACATGGTTCCTTTGGTTCTTAACTTACCATCTAAATTATAATAACTAACTTTTGAAGAATCTGAAGTTGAAGAAAACTCTTTTATGATTATTGGATGCTTAGACGTAGTGATATCATAGTATTTAAAAACTCCTACTTCTTTACCATTTAAAAAAGTTCCTACATAACGAATTCGCTCATTTGAATAGTACTTTTTCCAAACACCTGTTCTTTTTTTTTCTTTTGTAAACTGATTAATCTTCTGAGCATTAACCTCAGATAATCCTAAATGAAAAGAAAATAAAAAAACAAACAACGTTAATAATTTGGTGTTTAACTGCTTATGATACATCATAAAGTAAATATACAGATTTGATTTAATTTATTTTTCATCAAGGCAAATGAACTCTTATATAAAATCAGTTAAAAATCATTTTCATCGTATTTTTATATAAAAATCATTAAAATAATATATTCATATTTTTTTTACTTAACTTAAACATAAACCGAAGACATTAATAATTTATGTAAATTAACTTCAATTAGAACTTCTATAAAAACATTAAAAAAGCACACACTAAATCTAAGTAATTGATTATTTTTGTTTTTGTTGAACTCAACTACAAAAAATGAATATTACACAATTAAATGCCATTTCCCCTATTGATGGGAGGTATCGAAATAAAGTAGCTCAATTGGCAAATTTTTTTTCTGAGGAAGCCCTTATAAAGTATAGGGTTTTAGTAGAAATAGAATATTTTATTGCCCTATGTGAAATTCCCCTTCCACAACTTGATGGTTTCGATAAAACAATTTTTCCTGAATTAAAAAAAGTTTATAAAAATTTTTCAACAGAAGATGCTCAAAAAATTAAGGATATAGAGAAAGTTACTAATCATGATGTGAAAGCTGTTGAATATTTTATTAAAGAAAAATTTGATTTGTTAGGCCTGGAAAAATATAAAGAATTTATTCATTTTGGATTAACATCTCAAGACATCAATAACACAGCTATTCCATTATCAATAAAAGATGCTATTAATAACGTTTATTTAGTAGAGTTAGCAAAGGTTTTAAATCGACTAAAAGAACTTTCTAAAGATTGGTCAGGTATTTCAATGTTGGCTAGAACTCACGGCCAACCTGCTTCTCCTACTCGATTAGGTAAAGAAATTGAGGTATTTATTGTAAGAATAGAAGAACAACTAAGGTTTATTACCCAAATTCCCAATGCAGCTAAATTTGGAGGTGCTACAGGTAATTTTAATGCACATAAAGTAGCTTATCCTTCAATAGATTGGAAAGTATTTGGATCAAATTTTGTAAATAAAATATTAGGTTTACATCATTCTTTTCCAACAACTCAAATTGAACACTACGATCATATGGCGTCATTATTTGATGGATTAAAAAGAATAAACACCATATTAATTGATTTGGATAGAGACATTTGGACCTATGTAGCCATGGATTATTTTAAGCAAAAAATTAAAAAGGGTGAAATAGGATCATCAGCTATGCCTCACAAAGTAAACCCTATAGATTTTGAAAACTCAGAAGGTAATTTAGGAATTGCTAATGCAATTTTTGAGCACCTTTCGAGCAAACTTCCTGTGTCTAGAATGCAACGTGATTTAACTGATAGCACAGTTTTAAGAAATGTAGGTGTTCCATTTGGTCATACTTTGATTGCATTTGCTTCAACGTTAAAAGGTTTAAATAAATTATTATTAAATGAAAGTAAATTTCAAGAAGAATTAGATAATAACTGGGCAGTGGTTGCTGAGGCAATTCAAACAATTCTAAGACGTGAAGGTTACCCAAATCCTTACGAAGCTCTAAAAGGCCTAACTAGAACCAATGAAAGCATAAATCAGCAGTCTATTGGTGATTTTATCGAAAATTTAGATATTTCTGAAGATATTAAAAATGAATTAAAAGTAATAACACCTTCAAATTACACTGGAATCTAATGAATTATAGTTTTAAAATTACAGCTCTATTTTCAACCTTAATTATAGTTTTGTTTCTATCTTCATGTAGCTCAAAAAAAGCGAACGATGCCGAAAGATTTAAGTTGGGAGTTTTTGAAATTCCTGCCGGAAAAGGATATAGTAAAACTATTGTTACAAGAGTAGATAGTTTACAAGTTGAAGAGTATATTAAATATACTGAAATATCAACCGATTCAGGTGTTTTTAAAAAAGAGAATAAAATTATTGATACGCTTTATATAAAATGGAAAAATAATTTCTTTTACACGTTAAAAATGAAATCTCCACAAACTGAACTTGATAATGACCCTATTTTTGTTCAAATTAATACGTTGTCAGATTCATCTTATGATTTTACTGCTAAAATTGGATTTTCAGAATTTAAACAAAAAGGCACAGTATATAAAATAAAATAAATCATGGAAATGTTTTTTCAAATAGATACTTGGGTTGCACTATTAACACTAACGTTTTTAGAAATAATTTTAGGAATAGACAATATTATATTTATCTCTATATCTGCAAATAAATTACCCAAAATACAGCAAAAGAAAGCAACATTATTAGGGTTAGCTTTAGCTATGATTACTCGTATTCTATTACTTTTTAGTATTTCTTATTTAATTGCTTTAAAAGAACCTTTTTGGACAATTCACAACTCCTGGTTTCAAGCTGCATTTACAGGCCAAAGTTTTATTTTATTTCTAGGTGGTTTATTTCTGTTGTATAAGAGCACCAGAGAGATACATCATAAAATGGAACAAAGTTCAATTAATGATAATTCCAACCTACAAAAGAAAAAAAGCACATTTACAAATATCATCATACAAATAATTTTAATTGATATTGTTTTCTCTTTTGATTCTATTCTTACTGCAGTAGGAATGACTAATGGCATAGATGGCGCACTAACCATCATGGTAATCGCAGTAATAATTTCAATGATAATAATGATGGTTTTTGCAAATTCTGTTAGTACATTTGTAAATAATAATCCAACCATACAAATGTTAGCACTATCATTTTTGATACTTATAGGTTTTATGCTGATTGCAGAAGGAGCTCATTTATCACATTTAGAGATATTTAAACAATCTGTAGGAGTTATTCCAAAAGGATATTTGTATTTTGCGATTGCATTCTCTTTAGGTGTTGAGGTATTAAATATGAAAATTCGTAAAAAAAAGAAATCATAGAAAAAAATAGGAAACATAGCGTCATCTTATTAATTTTATTTCTAGTTCTTCCCACTAGTATTGAACTAGTTCATGCTTTTGAAGTACATGAACTAACCCTATGTACCTCTAAAACAGAAAATCACTTTCATCAAAATGATTTTAAATGTGAGCTTTGTCATCTTCAAATTAAGACATTAGCTATTATACCAAATGAAGTATTTTCTTTTACAGAAGAAAAAGTAGCTTTTAAAAAAACTAAAAATTATCAATTTCTTTCAAATCATCAAGAATTATCATTCTCGTTAAGGGGTCCTCCTTTTTTTAACTTTTCATAATACTATATAAAAAGTTAAAAATCAAAGCTAATGCCAAATAAACATTATTTGACTTGCTTTATATTATGCTTTACAAGTATAATTGTAGGTCAAAATTGCATTCTTAATCTTAAGGGAAATATAAAAGATTTTCATGATGGATCTTCTATTCAAGGAGCAACCATAAAAATTGAAGGTTCAGATATTTATTCTGTTACCAATAATAAGGGAGACTTTATTATTGAAAACATTTGTTCATCTAAATTTAAGGTTGTGGTCTCTCATGTTTCATGCGATTCAAAAGTTATTTCTGTTAATCTTGATGAAACATCATTTTTAAACATTAAACTTGAACATCACATTGAACAATTGACTGAAGTAAACATTAATGCTAAAGTTGATAAAAAAACTAATACTGCTCAGGAAACTATTATTGATAATGATATTATAGAGCGTTATAGCTCTTTAAGTTTGGGCGATGCCATTAAAGAAATTCCTGGAGTTTCCTCTATCAATACTGGAAATACTATCGTTAAACCTGTAATAAATGGTTTACACAGTAGTAGAATTTTAATCTTATCTAACAATGTTCGCTTACAAGATCAAGAATGGGGTATAGATCATGCACCCAATATAGATATAAATAGTGTTGATCAAATATCTGTAATTAAGGGTTCTGGAGTATTGCAATATGGTGGTGACGCTGTTGGAGGTGTGATTGTTTTAAAGCCCAGTAGAATTATTAAAAGTGATACTTTATTCGGAAAAACCATTATTGGAGGGCAAACAAATGGACGTGGTTATAACATTACTTCCAGTCTAAATAAAAATTATAATACAGGTTGGTTTGCAAATTTTCAAGCATCCTACAAAAGAAATGGAGATTTTAAATCGCCAGATTATAACTTAACGAATACTGGATTAGAATCTAAGAGTGCAGCAGTTAGATTTGGTAAGAACAGATTTGAATCAGGTTATGAACTATATTATAGTTATTTGGATAATGAAATTGGAATCCTAAGAACATCCCATATTGGTAATCTTTTTGATTTTAGACGTGCGATAAACTCTAGCCAGCCTATTGTAATTGAAGATTTTAACAATTCCATTAATGTTCCTAAACAAGACATTAAACATCATTTAATAAAAGCTAACTATTACAAACGTTTTGAAAATTTTGGTAAAATTAATTTACAATATGATTATCAAAATAATAGACGTAAAGAATTTGATGTTAGGATTGGAGATAGAAGAAATATTCCTGCTGTTGATTTAATTTTACAAACCCATACCATTTTAGCTGATGTAAGTTTAGATTCTAATTTAGAGCAGCGAGTGAATTTTGGAATTTTAGGGCGTTATCAGGATAATTTTGCAAACCCTGACACAGGGGTTAGACGTTTAATTCCTGATTATAACAAGTATGATTTTGGTATATATACAACCTCAGAATGGCAAATAAATGATGATTTAACTGTTGATGCTGGTATACGTTATGATTTCAATAGAATAGATGCTAAAAAGTTTTATCTAAAATCACAATGGGAAGAGAGCGGTTATGGTGAAATTTTTTCAGACATAATTATTGATGAATTTCCAACTCAGTTTTTAACTAACCCTAAATTTGATTATCATAATATTTCTGCATCTTTTGGTGGAAAATATACTATAGATGAACATAGTCAAATCATTTTAAATTACAGTTTGGGAAGTAGACCTCCAAATGCCTCTGAATTATTTAGTGATGGTTTACACCATGCTCTTGCGAGAATTGAAATTGGAGACATCAGGTTTAATAAAGAGATCGCGAATAGAATAGCTTCATCATATTCTTATAATAATTCAAGATTTAACCTTTTAGTCGAAGTATTTTACAATAGAATTAAAGACTATATCTACCTGAGACCTTTTGAGGATAATTTAGATAACAGAGGGGCTTTTGGTCTTTGGTTATATAAACAGACTAATGCTGAATTATTTGGTATTGACACGAATGTAACTTTTGAAATAACAAAAAATTTTGAATGGCAAAACAAGTCCTCTTTAATTAAAGGATATGACATAAAAACTGATTTACCATTGATAAATATCCCAGCATTTAATTCTGTAAATCAAATCATGTATAAAAATGAAGATTGGTTAAATTTTTCTGCTAGTTTAAAATCTGAATTATTTTTTGAACAGAAAGAGTTTCCGAATTTCAACTATGAAGTATTAGATCAATTTACTGGAGAACGATTTGAAATAGATATAAGTTCACCTCCTCAAGGGTTTCATCTTATACATTTTTATAGTGAATTAACTCTTAAAATGAATAAAAGAACAAGCTTAAATATTGGATTAGGAGTAAATAATGTCTTTAATACTTCTTATAGAAATTATTTAAACAGCTTACGATATTTTGCCGACGAATTAGGAAGAAATATTATTTTACAATTAAAACTAAATTATTAAACAATAACAATTATGAATACTAATAAAATAAACACTAAAACAATGAATACTAATTATTTAAATTTTATGAAAAACATTAAATTATTTATTATGGCAATTTTTTGCCTAACATTAATTACTTCGTGTAAAGATGATGATGACAACCCAGAGCCAGTAAACGAAACAGAGTTAATTACAAACGTAACTTTAACGTTTACCAATACTGGTGATGCAGATGATGTTGTAATAATGTCTAACGTAGCACCTGATGGACAAGAAGGAGCATTTACAAATAGTGTTAATGGTACATTCACAGCAGGACAATCGTACTTTTTGGATCTAAACATAACTAATGAAAGTGATCCAAGTGATGTAGATGATATTTTAAATGACGACATTATACCTGAGGGAGATGAACATTTTTTTAAATATAATAACACACTTGGCATAGGAATGGTTAGAGATGCTAGTGATCTTGCTGGAGCTGGTGGAACTAGATTAGGGGTTTCTACAACTTGGATTACAGCAGCAGCAGGTACTGGAAATTTACAAATTATTTTAGTTCATGAGCCAGACAGCGCTGATGATTCTAATCAATTTGGTATAACCACAGGAGGAGAAGAAGATTTTAACATAACATTCCAAGGTGTAGAAGTACAGTAATAATTGTAACATAATTATTAAAAACGCTACAGAAATCTGTGGCGTTTTTTTATAATAAAAAAATTGAAAAATTATTTTACAAACTTAGTTTCCTTGAGTGTATTCAAAAGGATAAATGATATAATGAAAAAAATCGCCAAACACAATACACTCCATTGCATAGAATCGGTTAAAGCATATAACAAACCATAAACAAAAGTCCCTAAAACTATTGCAATTTTTTCAGTAACATCATAAAAACTAAAATAAGTGGCATGGTCTTCAGTTTCTGGTAATAGTTTAGAATATGTAGAACGGGTTAGGGATTGAATGGCTCCTAAAACCAACCCTAAAACACCTCCTAAACCATAAAAAAGAACATCTACGTTTGGTAATTCTTTGTGAAGATTAAATGCTGCTAAACAGACAAGCACCCATATTAAAACTGTAACTTTTAGTGCTTTAAAATTTCCATAACGTTCAGAAAAATTAGAAAAAAACCAAGCTCCAAAAATAGCAACTATTTGAATTAACAACACTGTAATAATTAAATTAACTGTTCCAAGTCCTAATTCAGTTGAACCAAATATTGTTGCTAATAATATAATAGTTTGAACGCCAACACTTAAGGAAAAAAAGGCATAAAGAAATCTCTTTAATGTTGGATAATTTTTAATTTCATTTCCTACAATTTTTAATTCTTTAAACCCTTTCCATATGTAATCTTTTTCCGGTTTTTTATCAAAAATATTATTGGGTAGCCTTCTGAAAGTGATTTGTGCAAAACCTAACCACCATAAGCCAACCATAACAAATGATATTTGTGATGCAGCACCAGAAGTAATCCCTAATAATTCTGGTTTCAATATCATTCCTAAGTTTATTATTAATAAGATGACTGAACCTAAATAACCTAAAATAAATCCTTTGGCACTCACCCTATCTTGATCTTCGGGAAAAGCAACCTCTGGAAGATAAGCATTGTAAAAAACAATACTAGACCAAAAACCAATACTCGCAAGAACAGTAAAAACGATACCTATCCAAACCGTATCAATTCCATCAAAAAAATACAATGACATCACCGATATAGAACCTATCCAACAAAAAATTTGAAGAAAACGTTTTTTATTTCCTGTATAATCTGCAATTGCTGAAAGAATTGGTGACATAAAGGCAACAACTAAAAATGAAAAGGATAAGGCATAAGAATACAATGTGTCTGGATGTTCCCATGTTGTTCCTAAAAAAGAAACCGTGGCACCTTCAGTTATATTTGAATAATATAAAGGGAAAACGGCTGTTCCAATAACCAAAGAATAAACTGAATTTGCCCAATCATAAAATGCCCAGGCATTGATAAGCTTTTTGTCTCCTTTTTTTAACATGTAAATTGCGATTTAAAATATTAAAAGCTAAAAAATACTTTTAATTTTTGGTTATTATTATATATGCAATATACTTAAATTTAGTAAACCTTAAATTTTTCATAATTATCTGATCTCATCACCTATTCTTCTATAAGACAAATTAGATTTCCATATTTTTGTATGTGTAGCAAAGTATTTATCTAGTTTAAGATTTTAAAAAATTATTGAAACTTTTAGAAAATAAAAAAATATTAATTCCAAGTTTAGTTATTCCTAAGCCAGTAAGCTATTTCGCAAAAGTCTTAGAATTAATTTCAGTAAGGTTAGCCAGTTTGTTTGGAATGAGGTTATTTATGACTCCGATAAATTATCCAATACCCAAGCGGGAACAATACATGTTGAAGAGCGCACAGAAAAAGCGTATATTTATTGAAGACATCAACAAAGAAATTGAAGTTTTATCTTATGGATATTCTAGAAAAAAAATATTACTAGTTCATGGCTGGTGTGGTAGAAGTACACAATTGTTTGCTTTTGCTGATAAATTATTAGAAAATGGATATATGGTTATTTCTTTTGACGGTCCTGCTCATGGAAAATCTTCTGGAAAAACTACTATGATGCCAGAATTTTTAGAAACAATAAAGAAAATTAACTCAACATTTGGGCCTTTTGAAGCTGCTATAGGACATTCTTTTGGCGCTACAAGCTTGTATAAAGCCACTTCCGATTTTTTAAACATAAAAACATTAGTAGCTATTGGTTCTGCGGATAAAATTTCTGATATCATCTTTAATTTTTCAAAAAACTTGTATTTGAAAAAAAAATCAGCCAAGTTGATTCAATCTAGGTTAGAAAATAAATGGAGTTTAAAAGTTGATGATTTTTCAAGTAGTAACGTTGCAAAAAAAATTAAAATTCCTGTACTAGTAATTCATGACAAAACTGATGGAGATGTTCCTGTAAGTTGTGCTTATAAAATTAGACAAAATTTAGAGAAAGGAAGTTTATTAATTACAAGTGATCTAGGACATACAAAAATTTTAAGAAATCAAGAAGTTATTAAAAAAAGTATCAATTTTATAAAACAAAATACATGAAAAAATTTACATCATTTATAGTACTTGCTTTTTTAATTAGCTGCTCTGGTGTTGCTCAGAAATCAGAAAAAAAAGAAGCAAAAAAATATGCAATAGAAAAAACAGCATCTGAATGGAAAAAACAATTAAATAGCTTAGAATATTATGTTTTGAGGGAGGCTGGAACAGAAAGACCTTTTACAAGCCCTCTAAACAAGAATAAAGAAAATGGTATTTATGTTTGTGCCGCATGTGAAACACCTCTTTATAACTCTACTTATAAATTTGATTCCGGAACAGGTTGGCCATCTTTTGATAGAGCCATTGAAAATAATGTTGAATTAGATGTAGACTATAAAATTGGTTATGCCAGAACTGAATTGAAATGTGCAAATTGTGGTGGACATTTAGGACATTCTTTTAATGACGGCCCTTCAAATACAACTGGTGAAAGACATTGTATCAACGGAGTAGCTTTAAAGTTTAATAAAAAAAAATAAAAAGTACTTAAATAAATTAAAAGTATAATAAAATTTAACTGGTAAATCTTTTTTGAACAGTAGAATTTATAACAATGGACTCTGGGTCTCCATCAAATTCATCTAGTCGTTTTAACAAAAGCCTAGCAGAAGTAGAGCCTACTTTTTTACCATGTTGGTCAATGGTTGTAAGTTTAGGTGTTAAGTGTTCTGATATAACTCTACTCGCATAACCTATAATAGCAACCTTTTTATTTGTTAATACTTCTTTCCTTTTACCAATCCTATAGGCTGCTAAGGTAGATTCTTGATCTAAAGCCATTATAGCATCAATCTTATTTAAATCAATTAACTTAATTAACTCTTTTTCTAAATACTCATCTGAACCTTCAACTATAATTCTATCCTGCTTATTTTCAACAGCTGATTCATATCCTTTTGTTCTGAGTTTGCCTACATTTAAATTATTAATGCTAGAGACTAGTGCAATACTTTTTCTTCCTTCATTTATTAATTCATTTACAGCATTAAAAACAGCATTATAATCATCAACCAATACTTTATCACATGAAATGGAATTCACAATTCTATCAACCATTAACAGGGGGATATCACCAATTAAACTATTTAAATGGGAAAATTCTTGTTTAATTTGTGTTTCCTCTGATACAGCAATAATAATGGCATCTACAAGTCCATTAGATAATGTCTGTACAGACTGCACTTCTTTATCATAAGATTCATTAGTAATACTAATGATAATATTATATTGAGATTTAGCAATTACACTATCTATACCTCTCAAAACTCTAGACATAAAGAAATTTTTAATACTTGGTAAAACAACTCCAATTGTGTTAGTTTTTCCTGACTTTAAGTTTACAGCCAATTTATTAGGCTTGTAGTTATGAAGTTTTGCTGCTGATTTGATTCTTTCTTTTGTAGTATCACTAATTTCATAACTATCATTTAACGCCTTAGAAACAGTAGATATAGAGACCTCTAGTATTTTAGATAATTCTTTAATTGTGATATTTTTCTTCATTTATAGCTTTATGTTCCCGAAAAATACAATAAGATTTAAGAATAGCAAACTTAAATAGCTTACTTTTTTAGTAAACAACCTTTAGGTTCAATAACAAAACTTCAATATTTCTATTATGGTACAGAAATATTCATAATTAAAAAAAGAATACGTTATACTCGTTACAAGTGTAACTAAAATTAAGATAATTATTTAAAATACATTATTGTAAATCTAGAATCAAAAAAAGATTAAGTACTCTTTTTCTTTAGTAAAATGCCTGTATTTTCTATATTTGTTCTTCTTAAAAGCAAAAGAATCCTATGTTTAATAATTTAAGTGAAAAATTAGATAAAGCTTTACATACCCTTAAAGGGCACGGTAAAATAACTGAGGTTAATGTAGCTGAAACTTTAAAAGAAGTTCGAAGGGCATTACTAGACGCTGATGTTAATTTTAAAATCGCAAAAGAATTTACCAAAAGAGTTCAAAATAAAGCCATAGGACAAGATGTTTTAACCACATTGAATCCTGGTCAACTGATGGTAAAATTGGTTAAGGACGAATTAACCGATTTAATGGGGGGTGATGTTGTTGGCATTAATTTAGGAGGAAACCCAACCGTAATTCTAATGTCTGGTTTACAAGGTTCTGGTAAAACTACTTTTTCAGGTAAACTAGCTAACTTCTTAAAAAATAAAAAAACAAAAGAAGTACTTTTAGTTGGTTGTGATGTATACAGGCCTGCTGCAATAAATCAATTACAAGTAGTTGGAGAACAAATAGGAGTTGATGTGTATGCTGAGGTTGAAAATAAAAATCCTGTAGAAATTTCATTAAATGCTATTAAACACGCTAAAGCAAATGGTAAGAATGTAGTTATAATTGATACTGCTGGTCGTTTAGCTGTTGATGAAGAAATGATGACTGAAATTTCAAACATTCATAAAGCTGTAAAACCCCAAGAAACATTATTTGTTGTTGATGCTATGACTGGACAAGATGCAGTGAATACAGCAAAAGCTTTTAATGATATCTTAAACTTTGATGGTGTAATACTAACAAAGTTAGATGGTGATACTCGAGGTGGAGCTGCTTTATCAATTAAATCAGTTGTTAACAAACCTATCAAATTTATAGGGACTGGTGAAAAAATGGATGCCATTGATGTTTTCTATCCAGATAGAATGGCAGACCGTATTCTAGGAATGGGAGATGTTATATCTTTAGTTGAAAGAGCTCAAGAACAATATGATGAAGATGAAGCTAGAAAACTTCAAAAAAAGATAGCAAAAGACCAGTTTGGTTTTGATGATTTTTTATCTCAAATCCAACAAATAAAGAAAATGGGAAGTATGAAAGAGCTCGTTGGAATGATTCCTGGAGCTGGAAAGGCCATGAAAGATGTCGATATTGATGATGATGCTTTTAAAGGTATTGAAGCTATAATTCATTCAATGACTCCATTAGAAAGATCTACACCTACCTCAATAAATGCTAGTAGAAAAAAAAGAATAGCTAAAGGTTCTGGTACATCTGTTCAAGAAGTAAATCAATTGATGAAGCAATTTAATCAAATGAGTAAAATGATGAAAATGATGCAAGGAGGCGGTGGAAAAAAGATGATGCAAATGATGAAAGGGATGCAATAATAATTGAAAACATAATTAAATGATTTTATTAGACGGGAAAAAAACTTCATCTGACATCAAAGATGAAATTACATTAGAAGTTTTACAATTAAAAAAAGAAGGGAAGAAAACACCCCATTTGGCCGCAATAATAGTTGGTAATGATGGTGCTAGTAGAACATATGTTGGAGCTAAAGTAAAAGCTTGTAATCGTGTTGGTTTTTTATCTACTCTAATAGAATTATCTCAGGAAATCTCTGAAGCATCACTTTTGTCCAAAATTGAAGAATTAAACAATAATAATGCTATAGATGGATTTATAGTTCAACTTCCTTTACCTAAACATATAGACGAGCAAAAGGTTTTAATGGCTGTGGATCCGAAGAAAGATGTAGATGGGTTTCATCCAACTAATGTTGGAAAAATGGCCTTAAATCTTCCCACCTTCATTTCTGCCACTCCTTACGGTATTCTTGAATTACTAGAGCGATATAAGGTAGAAACTTCAGGGAAGCACGTTGTGGTAATTGGAAGAAGTCATATCGTTGGAAGTCCAATGAGTATATTGCTTTCCCAAAAAAGAACTGTTGGAAATGCTACAGTAACAATTACACATAGTAGAACCAAAAACTTAAAAGAAATTACTTTACAAGCAGATATAGTCATAGCTGCTTTGGGCATACCTGAATTTTTAACTGAAGATATGGTTAAAGATAATGTGACTGTAATTGACGTTGGTATTACTAGGATTGAAGATAAGAGTAAAAAAAATGGTTATCGTTTATTGGGTGATGTAGCTTTTGATGAAGTTTCAAAAAAGGCATCGTTTATTACCCCTGTTCCAGGGGGAGTTGGCCCAATGACTATAGCTATGCTTCTAAAAAACACGTTATTAGCCTCAAAAATTAATAATTAAAAAAAAGTGATATATTGTAAGAAATATCTTACAATTGAATGATTTTTTCTTTGGTGAAAATGCTGATTTTTTACCTTTCTCTGAACAGCACATTTTAATTAGTGCTATTGTAATTACATTAGGTACTATTTTAATTTATTGGGCTAAAAAACAATCTGAACAAATTCAAATTTTAACCGGTAATATTATAGCATCTTCAATAAGTTTAACAGTAATTTTTGGGTCAATATTAAATATTTACAAACCAGATTTTAATTACCAAGAAGACCTTCCTCTTCATTTATGTAGTTTTTTAGCATTAATTATTCCTGTGCTTTCTTTCACTAGAAAATATATCTATTATGAAATCCTCTTCTTTTTAATTTTAGCAGGGACATTGCAATCTTTAATTACACCTTCAGAATATAATTTCCTAAACTTTACTTTTTTTAGGTATTGGTTTGTTCATTCAGGACTTGTAATATTTATGTTATATGCAACATTTATATATAAAATGAGACCTACACTAAAAAGCGTATTTAAATCATTTATTGGGATGCAGGCATACATATTCATTATGTTTATCATAAATTACATGTTAGGTTCTAATTACTTTTATACTAATAGAAAACCCAATGCTACTACTCTATTGGATGTTTTTGGAGAATGGCCTCAATATATTTTTGTAGTTGAATTAATTGTTATTCCTTTTTTCTTGCTAATTTATTTACCTTTTTATTTAACTAGAAAAAAAGAATAAACCTACTCTTCCCTATTTACTAAATTAATAGAAAATGCTGGAAGGCAGATCGCAATATATTCACATTCATTTTCAAAAGGGTTTGAATATTGAACTCTTATATTTTTTTCAATTTTTATAGATTGTCCAGCCACTAAAATGATTGTTTCTCCATCTATAATGAATTGTTTTTTTCCTTTAATAATGTAAGTAAATTCCTCGAAACTTGGGGTTTGAAAAGGTTCGCTCCATCCAGGTGGGGCAATCATATGAGCAATACTGATTTTAGAATTTTTATCAGTTAAATTACCAAAATGTTCCTCAATACGTTTTCCATCATTTGTTGGAACTATAAATGGAGTATTTTGAATGATATATTTATTAGACATCTTAATAGAACCAAACAATAAACGATTTCATCTTAGCTAAATCAGGAATTTGTTCTATGGTAACCTTTTGATTACTAAAAGCTTTCAATCCTAATTCCTCTTTGTCTATTGCAATGGTAGCATTTAATTCATCAATAAATAAAGTAGCAGAGTAAAAAGATGATTCTATTTTATCAATTGTATTGTTAGCTCTAACATCTGAAAAAGATGTTCTAATATTAAGACCTGTTGTTGTTTTAAATCTATCGTCAAAAATTTGTATACTTTTTATTGTTGAAGTAGAATCTAACTGTTCTTTTGGCACTATAGTTAACAAGTGTTTCCCATTCTTATTATAAATTAAATACTCATCATCATCTTGAAAATAATTGTCACCAAGGGCACCCTCACTGAGATTAGAAACTATAGAATCGTTTTTAAAAATCTCAGAAAGTTCTTTTATGGTTGTTTTAGTTGTAAGATGTCCTACTTTTCCTTTTTCAATGGCAAATTTTTGGCTATCTGAGCAGCTAATAATTAATGATAATAGCGCTAAAAAAGGAAAGAGGAGACTGTATTTTTTCATTATAAGTTTTTAAATAATCATTAATAGAACGACTGAAGCTATTACATCGTATTTGAAAAGCTTAAATATCTTTGTAAAGATATAAAAAGAATCAAATTATTAGAAATTAAATACTATTATCTATCTATCCATTTTTTAAACTCCTTGACTTTATCTCTACTCACTATAATTTCTATTTCAGAAAAGGAATTTAGCACTAGTCTGAGTCTAATATTGGTATATGCAATGATGATATCAGTAATAAAAGAATAAAATACTGAGCTGTCTTTTTTTTAGGATGAGTTGTAAGAAGTTTTAATTTTTAAGTTTTAATACTCTTCTAAATAGGGCTATAATGAACCTTAAAGGTGGCATTGATAGCATAATTCTTAAATCCTCAATGAAGCTTGTTTCTTCATCAAGAAATCTGAATACATTTTTTAATGAATTTCTTTGAAATAATTTAGAGAATAATTTAGAGCCTAGATGGTTGTAGTTAGCTAGCACATCCAACATTAATAAGTCATAAAACCAGAATCTTGTTTTCTTTCTAAAATTTGTAAAATCATTTTCTGTTTTAAGAAACGCAATAAGTTGAATAGTTTTCTTAGAAGTATTCTTAAAAGTATACCCTGTACTTGCTTTTGTCCAGCCTCCAACTGTACCAATATTCAATATGTTTTTAGAGTTTTCTTGCCAAAACTTGAAGGAAGTCATTGGAATAACACCTTTTTCTTTTTCAATAATGGTATAATCTGTAAT
This sequence comes from uncultured Flavobacterium sp., assembly GCA_913061465.1. Taxonomy (GTDB): domain Bacteria; phylum Bacteroidota; class Bacteroidia; order Flavobacteriales; family Flavobacteriaceae; genus Polaribacter. The sequence continues at coordinate 4,217 of CAJXSU010000009.1, read as the reverse complement.
AGATTTAAGTTCCAAATATTTTTGGAGCTCACGCTCATATTCTTTAGTTGTTAAAACATCTTTAGAAAATAACGTATACTCAAATAATGCTTTGTTTGCCGAAACCGGTAAGACATACATAAACCTAGTATTTGTTTTTTGATCTACAGTAAAATCCATAAAGGTAGCAACCGAATCATCAAAGTGATTTTTTTTAGTTTCTATGAACCATCCTGTAAAATGTTGTAAAAGAACAGGATACTCTTCTTGATGAGTAAAATTTTGATCAAAATCTATACTATTAAGCAACTTTTCTGAATGATATCGGCCTATTGAGGTCTCCACAAAAGCACCATCTAAAGTATCTGTAACACTCAAAACAGTAGTTTTAATAAAGCTAATGTTTTTTTTAGTCTCTATGAAACTCCACAATTTTTTATAAAATTTGGAACTTCTAATCATTTTATAAGTGTAGGATTGAAGTGGTATAGTATTCTTATAAGAATAGCTTTCAAATAATATTTTACTCCAAGACTTATATACTAAATCATCCCATTCACCTTTACCATTTTCCCAAAAACACCATGTTCTATCATTGGATGTTTTTTTCTCTTTATCAATTATTAATATTGATGCAGTATCAAAAAAAGAATCTTTAGCCATTCTATAGGCAAGCATAAGCCCTGAAGCACCAGATCCATTAATAATGTAGTCGTATTTTTGCATTAAAAAATTAAAAAAGTGAAAAAGAAAATAGTGATAGCAACAAATATATGAATAGATAACTTCTTATTTGTCTTTGAATTAATTTGACGGTATAAATAATGCGCTATACTACCAATAATAAACCAAGCTATATAATTTTTAATAGGAATAATACTATTTTCAAACTCCCAGAAATCAAATCTTGGTGCTGATACCTCAATCATAATATCTAATAACATCATTATAAAACCACCAATTAGAGATTGAATAACTGTGTTTTTATGTAGTAGTGAACTTAAATCAGCAGTAATTATCGTTAATACAGCCCAATTAACACAAATCATTAACGGAACTCCACCTAATTTTATCCCTAAATTTCCCCCATAGGAATAAGAGCCAAAAATTAAACCATAATTAACACCTAAATATTCAGTTGTAAAGCCGATTAAAAATGGAATAAAGAAAGCAAGTAAAAACTTCTTAGATAAATCTTTAACATTCCAAATGATAAGGATAACATACATTGAAAGGTTAATTGGTGTTAATTTTAAAAACCAATCAGAATTAGAAGATAAAATTCCTAAAATACCGGAAATATTAAAGAGCCAAATAATAAAAATGGATATTGCTATTTTATATTTTGAAATCATACCTGCTTTAAAATTAATTCTGAAACAATTTTACCAGATAATAAACAAAGTGGTATACCTCCACCTGGATGGACACTTCCACCACAAAAATAAAGATTTGAAATTTGCTGACTAAAATTTGGATGTCTTAAAAAAGCTGCAAACTTATTATTACTGGAAGCACCATATAACGCACCTTGATAAGAATTGGTATTAGATTCTATTAACCTAGGATCTAAAACAGTTTCAGATTCAATTAGATCTTCTAAATTAACAGATAAAGAAACGGATAATTTTTTTAGAATATTTGACCTAACATTTTTTATAATAGTATCCCAATCTTGGCCAGTGTTGCTTGGAACATTTACCATTACAAACCAATTTTCACAACCCTTAGGTGCATCAGATTTATTTTCCTTAGATGAAATATTTACATATACGGTAGGGTCCTTATACACCTGTTGTTTATTAAAAATATATTGAAATTCTTGATTGTAATCTTCAGAAAAAAATATGTTGTGTAAATCTAGTGAATGAAACTCTTTTCTAATTCCCCAATAAAATATTAAAGCAGAACTAGATCTTGGTTGTCTTAAAATTTTTTCAGGTGATTTTTGATCTTTTAATAAAGATCTGTATGTTGGAACAACATCACTATTAGAAATTACAATATCAGATAAAAAATCCTTGTCATTTGAGGAAATACCTACAGCTTTCTTATTAGAAACATGAATTTTGTCAACTTTAGAGTTAAAATGAAATTTAACACCTAAATCTAGAGCTAATTGGTAAATACTTTGAGTAATTGAATGCATACCTCCAGTTGGGAAGAAAGTCCCATAATACTGCTCTAAATGAGGAATCATCGACATTATTCCAGGGGTTTGATAAGGAGAAGATCCATTATAAGTGGCAAACCTATCAAATAATTGAACCAATCTAAAATCATCAAAGTTTTTGGCATTATAATTATGTAATGTTGAATTAATGTCTAAACTATTAATATTAAAAATTGCTTTTATCGTATCTTTTGAAAAATACGTGGAAAATTTATGTAAAGATTTTTCCAAAAACAAAGAAGACGTTAAATCATATTTTTTTTTACTTCTATCAAAATAGCGAAGTAATTGATCCTTGTCTACATTAAAAGTTTTTGCTGCAGTTTTAGTAAATTCATGAACATCTGACTTTGCTTCAAAAGTAGTTCCATCTTTAAAAAAATAATGACAGGCTGTTTCTTTTTTCTTGTAAGAAAAATAATCTTTTATGTTTTTTTTTGAAATGGAAAAAAGTTCTTCAATAAATTGAGGCATAGTAAATAGTGAAGGCCCCATATCAAAACGATACCCATTTTTTGAAAAATCTGTCAACTTACCACCTGGATAATCGTTAGATTCAAAAACTTCAACTTTAAAACCTGAATTTTGAAGGCGAATTGCTACAGATAAACCAGCAATTCCTGCACCAATGACAATTGCTTTTTTAGGTTTTTTTTTACTCAAGCCTATTTTTTTTGGGTTTTCTAAAATATTTAAGTGGTACATACAACATTCCAAAACACTCACCATCGTGTTTCATTAGCTTCTTGTGATGAATTTTGTGTGCTTTTCTTAGACCTAATAAATACCAGTTTTTTGTATGTTTAAACCATTTAAATCTTTGATGAATTAATACATCATGAACCAAGAAATAGGCTGCACCATAAGCCATAATACCAAAACCTATAGCTGCGACAAAATACAGTTCTTGTTCCAAACCTAAATAAATTGATAATGAGCTAGGTAAAGCAAAAATGATAAAAAACAGGTCATTTTTTTCAAATAAATTTTTATACTTTGGCTGATGATGATCTTCGTGTAAATACCATAAAAAACCATGCATCACAAATTTGTGAGTACACCAAGTTATGCCCTCCATAACTAAAAAAGTAACTAAAGTTGTTAAAGCCAAAAGTATCATTAAATCATATTTAATTTATACTTTACATAGCTTCTAGCCAGCAAATTAATTTTCATTGGATCGGATATTCTAACCCTTGTTTCAATAATTTCTGATGAAGGAACACTACTTAACTTTTTTAATAACCTCCTGTAGTATCTATAAGCCATATATACTCCAAACTTAGCTTCAACTGGTAATTTAAGAATACCATGATTAAAAGCATAATCAAAATCTTCTTCTATCTCTTGTATAATAAGTTGTTTTGAGGCTTTATCCAAGGAAGTTAAATCTACATTTGGAAAATAAGAACGGTTGAGTAATTCAAAATCATCTTTTAAATCTCTTAAAAAGTTAACTTTTTGAAATGCTGAACCTAATCGCATAGCAGCATCTTTTAATTCATTGTATTTTTTATCATCACCATCAACAAAAACCTTTAAACACATTAGACCAACAACATCAGCAGAACCATAAATATACTCGTTATACTCTTCTTGAGTTTGATATTCTGTCTTTGATAAATCTGCACGCATACTTTTGAGAAAAGCCTTGACAAGATCATCAGTAATATTATATCTTTTAACAGTAGCTTGAAAAGAATTTAAAATAGGATTTAAACTTATACCATTTTCAAGAGCTTTATAATATTCGTTTTCAAAATCATCTAATAATTCTTCTTTTTTATAATCATGAAAAGTATCTACAATTTCGTCAGCAAAACGAACAAAACCGTAAATATTATAGATTGCTGATCTAATAGTAGTAGATAACATTTTTACAGCCAGTGAAAAAGATGTACTGTATTTTTTTGTTACTAATTTACTAGTATCGAAACTTACTTCATCAAATAATTCCTTCATTAAACTCTTATTTTTTGTATTAACTCAGCTACAATTTTCCCGGATATAAGTGAGGGAGGAACTCCAGGCCCAGGAACAGTTAGCTGCCCAGTGAAATATAAAT
>CAJXSU010000008.1 GCA_913061465.1 uncultured Flavobacterium sp. | reverse complement strand
GTTCAGAGATTACGATCACAGCAACCGATGATGGAGATGGCGCTTTAACTGCGACACAAACCTTTACGATAGTAGTCACCCCAGTGAATGATGCCCCAACGATTACCTCCACAGCCGTTACCGAGGCCACCGAAGATATAGCATACACGTATACCATTATCACAGAAGATGTAGATGAAGATCTAGTAACAGTCAGTGCAACTGGATTACCTAGTTGGTTAACATTATCTGGAAATACATTATCAGGTACTCCCACAGAAGGAGACATAGGTTCAGAGATTACGATCACAGCAACCGATGATGGAGATGGCGCTTTAACTGCGACCCAAATCTTTACGATAGTTGTTACTCCAGTGAATGATGCTCCAACGATTACCTCCACAGCTGTTACCACAGCCACAGAGGATATAGCATATACTTATACCATTACCACAGAAGATGTTGATGAAGATGTAGTAACAGTTAGTGCAACTGGATTACCTAGTTGGTTAACATTATCTGGGAATACATTATCAGGTACCCCCACAGAAGGAGATACAGGTTCAGAGATTACAATTACTGCAACCGATGATGGAGATGGCGCTTTAACTGCGACCCAAATCTTTACGATAGTAGTTACTCCAGTGAATGACGCTCCAGTAGCTGTTGCTGATACTACAACAGTTTTAGAGGATGCAGAGGCAACAAGCATCGATGTTCTTGCAAATGATACAGATGATGAAGTAGACTCGCTAACACTATTATCAACCATTACTTCAGGAACTGGAACAGTCACTATCAACGGAGAGTTACTAGAGTATACCCCAGCAATAAATTACAATGGGACTGAAGAAGTTACTTACACGGTATCCGATGGTTTATTAACTTCCGAAGGAATATTGACAATTACAATCACTCCAGTAAATGATGCCCCAACGATTACCTCCACATCAGTTACCACAGCTACCGAAGATGTAGCATACTCTTATGAAATTACCACAGAAGATGTTGATGAAGATGTAGTAACAGTTAGTGCAACTGGATTACCTAGTTGGTTAACATTATCTGGGAATACATTATCAGGTACCCCCACAGAAGGAGATACAGGTTCAGAGATTACAATTACTGCAACCGATGATGGAGATGGCGCTTTAACTGCGACCCAAATCTTTACGATAGTAGTTACTCCAGTGAATGACGCTCCAGTAGCTGTTGCTGATACTACAACAGTTTTAGAGGATGCAGAGGCAACAAGCATCGATGTTCTTGCAAATGATACAGATGATGAAGTAGACTCGCTAACACTATTATCAACCATTACTTCAGGAACTGGAACAGTCACTATCAACGGAGAGTTACTAGAGTATACCCCAGCAATAAATTACAATGGGACTGAAGAAGTTACTTACACGGTATCCGATGGTTTATTAACTTCCGAAGGAATATTGACAATTACAATCACTCCAGTAAATGACGCACCTATAGCCAATGAGGATTCTGCAACTGTTTTAGAGAATGCAATGACAACAAGCATAGATGTTATTGCAAATGATATAGATATAGATGGAGACCCGCTAAGACTAATATCAGTCAGTACTTCAGGGACAGGAACAGTTATTGTTAATGTAGATGAGTTCTCAATAGATTATACTCCAGTACCAAATTTCATTGGTGCAGAAGTAATAAATTATTCAGTTTCAGATGGTGTATTATCTTCAGAAGGAATATTAAAGATAAATGTAATTACTCCTGAAGAAATTCAAATAACAAAACCTGAATTAAATATTCCAAAATTTTTCACACCAAATGGTGATGGTATTAATGATACATGGAATATTAAATGGAATAATATAAGTAATTATAAAATAATTGAAGTTAATATTTATAATCGCTATGGTAAAATTTTAAAAAAGTTAAATTCTTTTGATAGCGGTTGGGATGGAACTTATGACGGGAAATTAATGCCTCCTAATGACTATTGGGTGTCAATAAAATTAGTACCTATGAATGAAAATAAAAGAATAATAATTGAAACAAGTAATTTTTCTCTAATAAGATAAACCAACTAAAAGATTAAAAATTTTATTTTTTTAATTCTTCAGTAATTATTTTTATAAGTTCATCAATTTTTTCAATATAAAAATTCTCTGTTATGTATTGTAGAGATGTAATTTGTTGATCAAGAATTTTCTTAAAAGTTTGATCATTTAATTTTGATTTTACAAATTCTGAATCAACAAAATTACTAGTGTCACTTGGAAACTGATTGAAAAAATAATCATTTACTCTTTTGTCTATGAAGAATTTATGTTCATCTTCTAATTCTTTATAAATAGAATAGTACACTTCATAGAAATTAACAAGTTTAGATCTCAGGTTACTATTTGAAATTAAATTTAATTTTCCACTTGATTTTAGGCTAATATATTCTGAATTCATTTTGTAATGAACATAGGGTCCGAAATGAAACTTTAAAGAGTCTAGATTATCTGTTTTATTATTATATAAAATGTCAATTAAATATTTTCTAGTATAACTATATCTTTTTTTAAAATTCTCTAAAACATATTTTTCAGTTTGTAAGTCTCTCTTTACTATTTTTAGGGCTTTAACACCGTTATCTTGTTTCAGTTGATTTAAATCCCAATTGTTTATATAAACAGCTATTAAAATACCAATTACAACTAGAATAATCTCACCAATAGAATACGCTAAATAATTTTTTATTTTTCTGTAATAAAGTAATTTTTCTCTAGTTTTTCTAAAAACTTTCATGAAGCTATTGTTTAAAAAAATATCAATTGATATCCTAATATCATTAATAGGATAAAGATTATAAATATCATAAAATTAATTATGATTTAACGTAAAAAATAATAAAACTTATTGTTTAAATTTAATTGTAAACCTATATTGTTAATTTGTTTATTTGTAGCTTTATTTTTTTATCACTAGTTGACTTTTTGTAAAAGTTTTGTGAGAATAATTAAAAAGATATGGACCATTTGGTAATAATAAAATTATCAATTCTATTTTCTGCTTCCTTTAAAGAGTATTTATTTAATATTCTTACTGTTATATCAGATATTATTCTTCTATGTAAAAATAAATAACAAAAAATCCGAACATAAATGTTCGGATTTTTTTGTGGTACCTCCAGGAAGTTTTTGGTTTTACTTCATTTTACGTGTTTTTCTATAAGTGAATGAAAATCAATAGTATAATGACTAAATCATGATAAAATAGTAAAGAGAAATCAAACCAAATAACAAGGATTTAAACCTGCGGAGCAACCTCTCGAGCAACAGGTATTCTCGCCATATCTTAGCCTTAGTCATTAAATTTAAAAAATATGTTTAAGGTTTTAAGGTCAACAAAGTCGGCCGTTCGGTTTAGTTTGAAACATTCAAAAAAGTATCTATTAGAAAATAGATGCCAAGAAAGTTTAATTGTATTGTGGTTCTCCTTTGGAGGTGCAGATAAAAGGGTTAGTTATTCTACAGGATATTCTGTTTCTTATGCAGATTGGGACTACCAAAAACAACGCATTAAAACCAACAAATCAAGGGTTATTAATTCTCACACTGTAAATAATTACTTGAACAAGTTGGACACAGAATTAATGAATCAATACAGTCGATTTTTAGATGAAGAAAGACCAATTACAAAAGAATTAATAAAGGAAACTCTTGATATAATTTCAGGGAAATTAGTTCCAGTTGAAAAAGAAGAACTTGTTGCAATTGTTAAGGAAGGTGTCAAATTGGAATTGAACCGACAACGATCTATGGGGAACCCTTTAAACAGGTTGTCTATTACTGGTGAAGACACCGAATATTTAACCCGAAATGAAGTCTCTAAGGTCTTAAACGTAACGGTTCAAACATTGAATAACTGGAGAAGAGAAGGTGTCTTAAATCCACTAAAAATTGGAGGTAGGGTGTTGTATAGAAAAGAGGATGTGTATAATAACTCACGACTGGTTGCGTGAGTTGTTAACTGAATTTGTTTTGTTATATTTGATTTTACAAAGTAAATACAAACGTCTTAAGATAATGTCTTAAACTAACTAAAATAAAACTATACATATGGGAATATTTGATTTTTTTAAAAAAAAGAAAACTATAGAAACTCAAGAGAAAGTTCAAACAAAAGGCTTCAAAAGAAAAAGAATTAAAGAAAACATGAAAACGTACAAAGCTATAGACGGTTCTCTTTTATCTGGTGAAGGCCTTAAAAATTTAAAGGAGATTGCACACCAGCAATACTTATCAGTTAAGATGAGAGGAGTTATAATTCAATCTAATGGAGAAAAAAAAGTAAAGTATAATAATGGAAAAATTCTTGAGGATTGGGAGGCAATTAAATTATTGGTTAAAGACATGGACAAATTAAATCCAAATCTTTTCATTATGAATTTAGAAGCACTCGCTTTTTGTGAATATGATTTTGGGAGAATTCCTCGCAGTCCTATTAGCATACCAATAAAATTAGCAGAATTTTGGAAGGGTAATATAAACGAAGACACATTAGATGATTTTTTTTCTATGGCTTTGGAATATTGAGACATTATTAGTTGCCAAGCAGTCCCTAAGAAAGAGAATTGAACTATGGGATGCGATTAATGACCTAATACGAAAATAATACTATAATATTAATTAAAAACTTTAGACCATGGGATTTTTTGATTTTTTTAAAGGAAATAAAAAAAGTAAAAAGGATGAGGATAAAATTTCTAAATCTCATAACTTGAATGATTTTGACCCTTACTGGCTTGAGTCAGTTAACATGCGTGTTAATTCAATGCCTCTAAATTCAAATTCTACAAAGTTGAAAAGTATTGGAGTGGATTTAGATGGTTTAGCGAGAATGCATGCCTCTGAATATAAAGATAATGAACATCGTGTTCCAGCTGACAAAAGAATTGAAGTAGCAATAGATAGAGTAGAAGGGTTTTTTAGCCTAAAAGAGTATCTTACAAATAATGGAAGTAAAGCGCAGAAATTTCACCTTGATGCTTCATTAAAAGGTGCTTTGATCTATGCTACAACATTAGGTGTTAATATTGATGAGTATTTAGAGGGTGAAGTAAACAAAAAAGTAGAAGATAAGATTATCAAAAAAGAGATTAACGAAAATAAATTTAATAACGATACTATAATAGTAGCTATTGAGGAGTGGATTGAAGATTCAATTAGCGCAAAGAATAAATATGGGCCAATCAACGATTGGGATGTCAGTAATGTTACAAATATGTGTGATTTGTTTTCTGGCGCTGAATCCTTTAATGAATCTTTAAACGATTGGGATGTAAGTAATGTTACAAATATGAAAGAAATGTTTAGAGATGCCACAGCTTTTAATCAACCTATTGGTAATTGGGATGTAAGTAATGTTATCGATATGGATTGTATGTTTCAAGATGCCACAGCTTTTAATCAACCACTAAATAATTGGGATGTGTCTAATTTAAAATATATGGAAGATATGTTTTATAATGCTATTGCTTTTAATCAACCACTAAACAATTGGGATTTAAGAAATGTCATAGATGATAATTTTCCTGATTTTCTAAATGGGCAACTTAAATTCAGAGAAGGAGACTTTTTTTATGAGCGTTCCACTAATAAGAAGTTTTATTTGAATAATGTTGAGGGGTCAGTTTATGAATATATTATTTTGGGAAAAGAATTATTTGACTACGGATTCCCTCTTGATAATATGGATGTTAGGAAGTCAAATTTTCAAAAAGCTATTCTCTGGCTAAAAGAAAATAACCCTGATGCCTATAGGGGCTTATTAGACCCCCCTAAACTGTAATTACTAAATTATTAAAAATAAAACTATACATATGGGAATATTTGATTTTTTTAAAAAAAAGAAAACATCCAATACTAACTACACAAGAGTTTCTGACCCTCAAGAATCTGATGATATATTATTAGATTTGGAGTTTGATTTAATTGAAAAAGCTAAAGGCGATGTTAGATTAGATCTAACGAAAATACTAAAGAATTATGAATTTATAAAGTTGATTGGTTATAAGAGAGTTAGAAAAGAAATTAAAGATTTTACTTATGAAAATATTCAAGAAATTGTAAATCATTCTCTTTGGTTTATCACATTTAAAACTGAAAATTTTAGAATAAATTTATCTCAAGGAAATTCTTCATATCAAATGAATATCCATTTAACTTAAAAATTATTTCAATAATGAACAGAAAATATTTTTACCTTTCTCAAGGTCTTTATGGAAAAAAATTAACCATTAAGATTAATAACCAAGGATTTTGCTACAATCATGATGAAATAGTTGATGCAAATAAAGAGAGATTCTCAGAAGGCGGAAGTGCTCACAAGTCATGGTCTAAATATAGTTTCTATTCAAAAACTAATGGTTATCCTGATTGGGCAAATGATTTTATCAGAACAATATAAAAAAACAAACAAAAAAAGAAAAAATAATATTATGGAAGCATTAATGTGGTTAGCACTTGCGGGTGTAACTATAGTAGTAGGGAAATGGATAGGTAAAAAGATATGGCCTGAAGATTGGGAGGAATTCGATAATCGTCATAAATAACACTAATGGTGGTTATATCTTAAAAGCGATGGGCGCAACTCTAATTAATAGTTTTGACGAAAATTTATAACTCTTTATTGAGTTTACTCAATCTGTTTTAATTAATATTCAAGATTTACTTAATTAACATACTTTTAAATTAATGGAAGTTAAATTAAAGTTTCCAAGTACCTCCATATGTATAGTTAGGATTGTCTTTTTTAACATCTGTTAAACACTTTTTACAGACAAACACCCATTCTTTTGGATTTTTATATTGCACTCGGTACATCATAGAGAAATCGACTTTACAAATAGCACAATGTTTAATTCGTTGTTTCATAGGTTACTTAAGTCATTAATAACTAAACTTAAGGTGTGTAATATAACCCCTTTCCCGTTATCTTTTTATACCTCCCGAGCAACCTTTGGAGCAACTCTAAAAACCAAAAAACCCGTAAATCATTGTTTATAAATGAGTTACGGGATAATTTTGTGGTACCTCCAGGAATCGAACCAGGGACACAAGGATTTTCAGTCCTTTGCTCTACCAACTGAGCTAAGGTACCTTTGTACTTAGCGGTCGCAAATATAAAGCGAGTTTTTCACAACTACCAAATAAAAATAGAAAAATCTATTGTATTTTTGACATTCACTTTTAAATAAAGAATGAATCTAGTCATTGACATAGGAAATACAAAAGTCAAAGTAGCTGTTTTTGAATTAGATACAATTATCACAACTATTGTTTGTGAGGAAATTAATTTTTTGGAAGAATTAAAAAAAATTTCAAATAAATATCCTGTAACACAAAGTATAGTAAGTTCAGTAAAGGATATTAAACTGAAATATCTCAAAGAACTCAATAAATTACCACTTTTAGTTACGCTAAATAATAACACTCCATTACCATTTAAAAATTTATATGCTAGTCCATCTACATTAGGAAACGATAGAATTGCATTGGCCGCCGCCGCAGTTTGTATTTACCCATTAAAAAACACTCTAGTGATAGATGCAGGAACATGCATTACTTATGATTTTATTAATGCTAAAAATGAATACTTGGGAGGTGCAATTTCTCCAGGAATAGTCATGCGATATAAATCATTGCATCAGTATACAGGAAATCTACCCTTATTATCTAAAAATGAGGAGTTTAAATTAATAGGAGAATCGACTTCAGGATCAATTCATTCAGGTATAATTAATGGGATAATTTGCGAAATTAAAGGAGTAATAGCCCAATATAAGGAAGATTTTGGTGATTTAACAATAGTTTTAACAGGAGGAGACACAAAATTCTTGTCCAAACAATTAAAAAATAGCATCTTTGCGAATCAAAATTTTCTCCTTAATGGATTAAATAAAATATTGACATTTAACAATCAATAATGATTAAAAAATTCATATTCATTTTAGCTGTTCTAATTTCAGCTCAGTCTTTTTCACAAAGATCAACTTCATCTCCCTATTCTTATTTTGGTGTTGGTGAAGAATTTGGAACAAGAACTGTTGAGCAAATTAGTATGGGTAGTATTGGAGCTGCATATAGCAGCCCAAGTTATTTGAACTTTGTAAATCCTGCTTCATTATCCGAATTAAGACTTGCCACTTATGTATTTGGAGTATTGAATAATGATTTGACCATAAGCGATGCAGATGTAAATCAATCAACAAACTCTACTAGTCTAAGCTACTTTAGTATAGCTTTTCCATTAAGTAAAAAAATGGCAGTAGTTTTTGGAATGCAACCAACATCTTCTGTTGGATATTCTTTAATAAATACTTTGAATGATGATGATGGCAATTTTGAAGAAATTACTCAGTATGCTGGGTCTGGAGACGTAAATAGAATTTATGGAGGTTTTGGATTAAAACTTTTTAAAGGTTTTTCTGTTGGACTAGAATTGGATTTCTTATTTGGTAATATTCAGAATAATGTATTGAATATTCGTGATGAAGTTGCTCTAGCTACAAAAAATGTTGAAGATTCTAATGTAAGAGGAGGTTCAATAAAATTAGGGGCTCAATATAAAACAACCTTAACCAAAGATATAAATTTACACGTCGGAGCTTCTTTCAAGTTAGGAAATTCTTTAAACTCCACAGGAACAGAAAATTTATATTCACTATCTCTAGGTGCTTCAGGTTTTGAACAGCCAAGAGATACTATATTCTCAGGTCCATTAACTGCTAATCTAGAGAGACCTCTAGAAACAATTTTAGGATTAGGTTTAGGTAAGACTAATAAATGGTATGCTGGAATAAATTATAAAACTCAAGACGCTTTGGTAGCCTCAGGTTATTTTGATAATAGCGCAGAAAGTTTTCAATATGGCCAATCAAATAGAATTTCCGCAGGAGGGTTTTATATTCCAAAAATAAATTCAATCTCAAGCTACTGGCAAAGAGTTACTTACAGAGGAGGTGTAAAGTTTGAAAAACTAGGACTTTTAGTTAATGGTAACCCAAATTCCAGTGCTTTTACCAGTATAGATGACTTTGGCATATCTTTTGGATTAGGTTTCCCATTAGGGAACAGATTATCTAATATAAACCTAGGAGTCGAATATGGTAAAAAAGGTACAACAGATAACGGACTTTTAGAAGAAAAATATATTAATTTTAGATTAAGTCTTTCATTAAATGACGTTTGGTTTAGAAAGAGAAAAATTGATTAACAAATACGATTAGAAATGAAGAAACAAACAATTTTATTAACTAACTTACTTCTTTTTTTAGGGTCACTAGCTTTAAGTGCCCAAGATGCACAGCAACAATGTAATATAAAATACAATCTATTTAAGGGAGATTATCAATCAAAAAAGTATGAAGATGCATACCCTAATTGGATGTATTTAATGGATAATTGTCAGAAGTTATCCATTAATGTATATAAACTCGGAGATAAATTAGCACAAGTAAGATTTAAAACTGCAGAAAATAAAACTGAAGCTGCATCACTTGTTAAGCGCGTATACACTCAAAGATTAGAAAATTATCCAACCATAGACCCAGCAAAAGCACACAGTAACTATGCGACTTTTTTAATAAAAAATAAATTAGCTTCTGAACAAGAAGTTTTTGAAATCTTGCAATTAGCTTACAGCCTAGATCCTACTCGAATGAGTGTAAAAAATATCTACAGATATTTTCAGGGAATTACAGACACTTACAAAGACACTAATCCACAAAAAGTTTTTGACACCTATGATGATGTATTAGAATCTGTAGGAGAAAAACTAGCAGACTATGCAAAAAAATTAAAAGCATTAAATGATAAATTAGATGCTGGTCAAGAATTAGATAAAAGAGATTCGAAAAATCTTAGAGCGTATACTATAAATTCAAAAGCTTTAGGACAAGTAGAATCCGGACTAGACAATATTATAATAATTTTATCAACATGTGATCGTTTAATTCCATTATATGAAAGAGATTTTGAAGAAAACAAAACAAATTCAAAATGGTTAAAGAGAGCAGTGTCAAGAATGTTCAACAAAGAATGTACAGATGATCCTCTTTTTGAAAAATTAGCTATTGCTTATGCTGAAGCATCTCCTTCTGCAGATGCATATTCTTTTGTTGCTGGAGTATTAGCAAAAAAAGGTGATATATCAGGAGCTCAAGAAATGAGATTGAAAGCATTTGATTTAGAAACAGATCTTTTCAAAAAAGCAAATTTTAAATTAAAGTTTGCACAAGCTGCTAAGAAAAGAGGTCAAAAGTCAAGTGCAAGACAATTGGCTAGAGAAGCTATAGCTTTAAATCCAAATATGGGAAGAGCTTACCTATTTATAGCAAGTTTATATGCATCTTCTGTAAACGCATGTGGTAAAAATGAATTTGAAAAAAGGATGACCTATGTTGCAGCACATAATAAAGCTGTTAGAGCAAGTAGAGTAGATCCTAGTATAAGTTCTGTCGCTAGAAAGTTTACAAGAAATTATAAGGCTAATTTCCCTTCTAAAAAAGTTATCTTTACAGAAGGTGTTAATGAAGGAGATCCATTTAAAGTAAAATGTTGGATCAATGAATCTGTAAAGATTACTTCCAGCGGTAAATAAAAATGAATAAAATACCAAATACAATGAAAAAAAGCATTGCTGCAATCCTATTTGTGGTAATGCTTTTTTCTTGTACTAATGATTCAAAAAAAGTAAGAGACTTTTTAGCAGAACAAAATCTTCCTATAGGAGTAGCTAAAGATGTGCATCATGTTTATAAAGATTCAGGAAGAATAACTTCAAAATTATCGACCTCACTCTTAAACGATTTTAGTAACAGAAAGAATCATCCATACAATGAATTTCCAAAAGGAATTAAAATCATAAACTTTGATAAGAACAGTTATGACTCTACTACTGTAACTGGTAATTATGCCTTATCGTATTCAAAGACATCTATATCTGAACTTAATGGAAATGTAATTGTAATCAATCATTCAGATACCACAAGATTAGAGACAGATCAATTATTTTGGGATCAAAAAAATAAGTATTTTTTTACAGAAAAACCTTTCATACTTACCAAGATTAATGATACTATAGTTGGTGAAGGATTTGAATCTAGAGAAAATTTAAAAAAATATGTTGCTAAAAAAACAAATGGAAATCTACTCACTAAAAGTAATGATTTATGAATAAAATTTGGAAGTTTTTACAATACGGATATTTTATCGTAGCTCTAATTTTTCTAGTTGAAGCAATATTTGAATGGAAAGAAAATCAAAATAAAGCGTTATATATGCTTGGTTTTTCTATCTTTATTTTATTAATATTCTTCTTTAAAAGAAACTTTAGAAAAAAAATAGAGAAGAGAACTAAACCATAAATGGAGATTGATATCATCATCATTCTTTTTTCAATTATAACTTCAGCCTTTTTTTCAGGTATGGAAATTGCTTTCATATCTGCAAATAAATTACACATAGAGTTAGAAAAGAAAAGAAATGGTTTTTTTCCAAATATACTTGGAAAAATAACTCAAAATTCTTCAAAATTTATTACCACTATGTTGGTTGGTAATAATATATCTTTAGTTATTTATAGTTACTTTATGGGTAAAGTAATTGTCTCGTATTTAGGGATGAGTAGTATTTTGCTTCAAACTTTTATTTCTACTGTTGTAATACTAGTCACAGCAGAATTTCTTCCCAAGGCAATATTTAGAGTTTATGCAAATGAGTCACTTAAGATTTTTGCTTTACCAGCTTATTTTTTTTATATACTACTTTACTCTTTTTCTTATTTAATAAACGGAATTTCAGATTTCTTTCTCAAGTTTATATTCAGTACTGATAAAGACCATCATCAAACGGCTTTTAGTAAAGAGGAATTAGGTGATTATATAACCGAGCAATTAGAAAATGGCAATGATAATGAAGAAGAAATTGATTCTGAAATACAAATTTTTCAAAATGCTTTAGAATTTCAAAAAGTTAAGGCAAGAGAAATTATGGTTCCTAGAACAGAAATATTAGCCATAGAAATTCATGAAACGGTTTCAAAGCTTAGTGAATTATTTATTAAAAGTGGATATTCTAAAATTTTAGTGTACAAAACATCTTTAGATGATATTATAGGTCATGTAAATGCTTTTGAATTATTTAAAAAACCAAAAACAATCAAATCTATTCTATTACCTATAGAAATTGTTCCAGAGTCTATGATGATTAGTGATGTGCTAAATAGCTTAACGAGAAAAAGAAAAAGTATAGCTGTAGTAGTTGATGAATATGGAGGAACCTCCGGTATGATAACAGTTGAAGATGTTGTTGAAGAACTTTTTGGTGAAATTGAGGATGAGCATGATGTACAAGAATTAATTGATGAAAGAATTAACGAAAATGAATTTAAACTTTCTGCGAGATTAGAAATCGATTATCTAAATGAAGAGTACAACCTTAACATTCCCAAGGAAGAGGCTTATGAGACTTTAGGAGGTTTTATTATCAATCAAATTGAAAATATTCCCCCAAAAGGTGAAGAATTGTATATATTAAATTATAAAATTATAATACTAGATGTAAGTTCATCCAAAATTGAAGAAATTTATTTAAAAACTTTAGATACTGAAGAAAATTAATCTTTAATAACCTATATAATTTCTTTAAATACATAGGCTTCTGGTTGCTTATTTACTCCGCAAATTGTATATTCGCCCATTCAAATTAAAATATTGATTATATGGCAATTTTATCTAAAATAAGAGATCGTTCTATCGCATTAATAGCAGTTATTGGACTCGCTTTATTTGCATTTGTGTTAGATCCATCAACATTAACAGATTTCTTTGACTCTTCTAAAATAAATGAAGTAGGGGAAGTAGATGGAGAATCAATCTCTAGGCAAGAATATGCAGAAGCATTAGATACCTATAAGACAAGAAATAATAGTAATATTTCTAATATGCAAGCAGCTAGAACCGTTTGGGATAATATATTAAGAGATAAAGTTTTTAGCAAGCAAATTGACCAAGCTGGAATTACTGTAGGAGAAATGGATATTTTAAATACTATTATAAATTCTCCATCTGTTCAGAATAACCCTCAGTTTTTGAATGAAGCTGGTTTATTTGATAGAGATAGTTTCATGCAATTTTTAAAAGATACTAAAGAGAGTGATGATCAAAACCTATGGAATGCTTGGAGCAATTATATAAATGAAGTAGGTTCAAACTTAAAAAGAAATACTTACAATAATTTAATTAAATCTGGTCTTGGCGCTTCTCTAAAAGAAGGAGCTTACACGTACCAAGAAGATAACGATTTATTGAGTGCTGATCTTGTTTATATACCATATACTTCCGTACCAGATAGCCTAGTTTCTGTAACAACTAGTGAAGTTGAAACTTACATTAAAAATAATCCTTCAGCTCATAAAGTTGAAGAATCTAGAGATTTAGCCTATGTGAAGTTTAATATTTCACCGACAGATCAGGATAAAGAAAATATAAAAAATGATGTTGCTAGTTTCTTGGAAGATAGAAAAGATATTAATAAAGCTACAGCACAAGAGATTGTAATCCAAGGATTAAAAAATTCAACAGATTATGCTATCTTCTTTGAAGAAAACAGTTCAGATATTCCTGTTCAGGAATCTTATTACATGAAAGATAAATTACCAAAAGTAATTTCTGAAAAAGTCATGAAAGGTGAAATCAATACTACTTTTGGGCCATATGTAGATGGAAATTACTATAAAATATCTAAAATTACTGATGTTTTTTCTAGACCAGATTCAGTAAAGGCTAGTGGTATTTTTATGCCTTATATAGGTTCTCTAGGTGCTACACAAACTACAACAAAAACAGAAGCACAAGTAAAAGCCTCAATAGACAGTATTTACAAATTAGTTCGAAGAAGTAAAAAGAAATTTTCTGAGATAGCAAGTTTAATTAATACAGATGCTAGTAAAGATAAAGGTGGTGATATTGGATGGGTTTCTCACGATATTTCATATAATTCTGAAGGATTTGACGCTGACCTAGCAGCTTTTATGTTCGAAAACAAAAAGGGTAAAGTTGGTGTTGTGAAATCTAAATTTGGTTTTCACGTAATCAGAATTGACGAGCAAAAAAATAGACAAAAAGGAGTAAAGATGGTTACTTTTGGTAGAGAAATCATTGCTTCTCAGGAAACAGAAAATACAGCATTTTTAAATGCTGAAAAATTTGCTTTAGAAATCTCATCTAATGGTAAAAACTTTTATGACGTGGTAAAAGATAATTCATATCAATCCAAGCCAGCTGTTGGTTTGAGGATTATGGATGAGAGGGTGCCTGGGATTTTAGAAACACAAAGGCAAATAGTAACATGGGCTTTTGGAAGTGATAATACAGTAGGATCAATACAAAGATTTGATGTTGAAAAAGGCTATGTAGTCGCTATGTTAACCAATAAAACACAAAAAGGATTAGTAAGTGCTTCAAAAGCAATAAACAGGATTAGACCAATATTATTAAATGAGAAAAAAGCTACCATTATTAAAGAAAAAATGACAGGAGCATCTCTAAGTGATATCGCTTCTGCCAACAATGTTTCTTTAATTAAAATAGACAATACTTCATTAAAATCACCATCTGTGACTGGAGTAGGCGCAGAACCTAAAGTTATTGGAGCTATGTATTATGCCAAAGAAAATCAATTGTACACTAAAGTTGTTGGTAATAAAGGTGTTTTTGCTTTTGTATTGTCTAAAAAAGAGAAAGCTACTAGTTTACCAAACTATGATGCTTACAGACAACGTATAGCTCAAGACAGGAAAAATAAAGTACCCACTATATTTAATGCTCTTAAAAACACATCAGATGTTCAAGACAATAGAGCTGCTTTTCATGGAGTTCAATAATAGGATATTCTCTATATAACATAAAAAAAACCGCTACATTGTAGCGGTTTTTTTTATGTTATATATGGGTTTACCCATTCATAGAGATTAAAAACTCTTCATTATTTTTGGAAAATTTAACTTTATCATTAATGAATTCCATAGCCTCAATTGGATTCATATCTGCTAAGTATTTTCTCAATACCCACATACGTTGAACATTTTTAGAATCTAATAAAAGATCATCTCTACGTGTACTAGACTTAATAAGGTCTATTGCAGGATAAATTCTTCTATTTGAGATATTTCTATCCAATTGTAGTTCCATATTACCAGTTCCTTTAAATTCCTCAAAAATAACTTCATCCATTTTTGAGCCAGTTTCTGTAAGTGCTGTAGCAATGATTGTTAACGACCCTCCGTTTTCAATATTTCTTGCAGCACCAAAAAAACGTTTTGGTTTGTGTAATGCATTCGCATCTATACCACCAGACAGTATTTTACCAGACGCTGGAGCAACTGTGTTGTAGGCTCTAGCTAGACGTGTAATGGAGTCCAATAGAATTACTACGTCATGACCACATTCAACTAGGCGTTTTGCTTTCTCTAGTACAATATTAGCAACTTTCACATGTTTCTCAGCAGGTTCATCAAAAGTTGAAGCTACAACCTCACCACGAACGCTACGTTGCATATCCGTAACTTCTTCAGGACGTTCATCAATTAATAAGACAATTTGATAAACTTCTGGATGATTTGCGGCTATTGCATTGGCAACATCTTTTAATAACATTGTCTTACCCGTCTTAGGTTGTGCTACAATCATACCACGTTGACCTTTTCCTATAGGAGAAAATAAATCAATAATTCTGGTAGATAAAGAGCTCCCTTTCTCTGCTAAATTAAATTTTTGCTCTGGAAACAATGGAGTTAAATGTTCAAACGAAACACGGTCTCTAACAATATTAGGGTTTAATCCATTAATTTTAGATACTCTGATTAATGGGAAGTACTTCTCACCTTCTTTAGGAGGTCTTACATTACCCCTTACAGTATCTCCAGTCTTCAAACCAAATAACTTTATCTGAGATTGAGATACATAGATGTCATCGGGAGATGACAAATAATTATAGTCTGAAGAACGTAAAAAACCATATCCATCAGGCATCATCTCTAATACCCCCTCACTTTCAATTATTCCATCAAATTCAAAGTCAGGGTCTTTATATTTATTCCCATTATTTGAATTTCGTTGGTTTTGATTTTTTTGATTTCTATTAATGTTATGTTGGGGTTTTTGCTTTTTATGAATAGGTTTTACCTTGTTTTGAGGAGATTTATCCTCTTTTGAAGGATTCTTTTCAACTGTAATAGTAGTCAAATCCTTTTTTTCTGACTCATCTGTTTTTTGAACAGGTTTTTTATGTTGTTTTTCTTCAGAAATATTAGGATCTAGATTAGATTTTTTTTCTAAAATTTCCAAAGTTGGTTTTGTGATGTCTTTTGAAATGCTTTCCTCAGAAATCACTTTTTTTACAACTCTTTTCCTTTTAGGTTTATTAACCTTAGGTTTGGGGTCCTCAGAACTCTTTTCTTCTTTGATAGGAGTTGCTGCTTGAATATCTAGGATTTGGTATACTAGATCTAGTTTTTTTAATTGACTAGTTTTAGTTAAGCCAATAGATTTTGCAATTTGCTGCAGATCAGCAAGTGTTTTTGCTTTTAGTTCAGAAATTTCGAACATAAATAAATAGTTAAGTTAATATTCTTAGTTTGTGTAAGAATTTGTTAAGGTTTTTGATTTTTATAAAATATTGTATAAAGTACTATACAATTAAATTTAGTGTAGTTGTCTTGCCGCAAATATATACAATTATTTTATATGTTTAAGTTTCTTTTTAAAAAAATAAAATGATAATTTTGTACAACGTTTGTAATAGATGATTCAGAGAATACAGTCAATTTACCTTTTAATAGTAATAGCTCTTTCAGCCATGCTTCCTTTTGTTTTCAAATTGTGGGAAGGTTTAAAAAAAGATGTTTACGCCCTAGACTTATTTTCAGAACCACCTCTTCTAGCGAAATTAGTTCCTGTATTTTTCTTCGTAACTGCGTTAATTGCATTAATTGCAATTTTTAAATTTAAAAACAGGAAATTACAATTTGTGCTTGGACGTATTATTATTTTGATCAATCTCTTTTTATTAGGAATATTGATGTATCTATCTCTAACTATACCTGGAGAAGTTTCTTCTGAGAAAGGTATTGGGATGTTTATACCCATTGTTGTTGTTTTATTTGCTGTTCTAGCTAACAAGGCAATCAAAAAGGATGAAGATCTCGTAAAATCTGTTGATAGACTTCGGTAGACCTATTACTTTAGTTATATTTATTGCGATAAACCAGAGTTTCGACTCTGGTTTTTTTATTTACCACTTTTTTAATAATATTCAAAGATATAAAGACATCTATCCCTATTTATGTGGATTGTAAAAATTCACTACATTCGGGTATTGTAAAAAAATATATACCCCTGTAAATTTGTTAAAAATGAAAAATAAAATTAAAGTTCACATTGCTGATGATCACAAGATACTGATCGAAGGCATTATCGCTGTCATTAATACTGATGACGATATTGAAGTAGAAGGATATTCCTTGACTGGAAAACAAGTCATTGAATGGATTAATTCCAACAGTGCAGATATTTTAATCTTAGACATTAACATGCCAGAATATGATGGTATTGAAGTTTTAAAATTTTTTAAACAAAAAAAAATCACTCAAAAAGTAATTATTTTGTCCAGTTATGATGATGTTAAATTAGTGCAAGAAATGATCAATCTTGGTGCTAATGGATTTCTTTCTAAGGATAGTGCAGGTTTGCACATTATAGAGGCTATTAATGCCGTTCACAATGGGGACCAATATTTTAGTAATGGAATAAAAAACAATTTATTAAAACTTTATACAGGTAAAAATGTAAAATCAGGCAATAGACCTGAAAGTACAATTTTAAATAGTCTAACACCAAGAGAATTAGAAGTGTTAAAGTTAATTACTGATGAATACAGCTCACCTGAAATTGCAAATAAATTAAATATAAGTCAGAGTACAGTAGATACTTATAGGAAAAGTTTACTTAAGAAAACCAATGTTAAAAATTCAATTGGTCTTGCTATGTATGCAGTCAAAAATAATATCATATAAATAAGGTTAATGTTATCATGTTTTTCACAAAACACTTTATTTATCTTCATGCAAACTTAAATTACATATAATTTTAAAAATAAAATAATAAAACCCTAAAAATCAATATCATGAAAAATTTATCTCTTCCAATTTTTGTATTAATTACTACCCTTATCTTTTCATCATGTTCTCAGGATGAAACTACTTTTTTAGAAGAACCAAGTTCAGAATTATTTGGAAAAGTTATGTTAAGTAGAAACGCATCTGGAGCTTATATTTTAGATTTAGAGACTAGCAATGATGTTGCATCATCTATTACCAATGATGATAAAGCAAATAGTTTAGATATAGATCTATACAGTGATGAAGGTGCTGTAAAAGAAATTATTTCAGAACCAGTGTCTACAGGTTCAGAAGATCATTTCTTACTAAATTTTAAAAACACCATTACCAACCGAACTTTTAAATTAACAGTTCACGATAAAGACATCAAATTTTCAAGAACAGAACTTAATGAGGAAGAAGATCATTTAAATTCCTACAGTGTTGTTGATAATGGAGATAATACTTTTGATTTAAATTTTACCGTAGATTCCTCAATTGATGTAGACTTTACACAAGATGAAGATACCGGAGAATATTTAATTCATTTAGAGCCAGGTGAAGGTTCACAATCTGAGTTTTCAATGACATTTGAAAGACAAGATGGACAAACTACAGATATTGCCTTCTTAAACTATTATTCCTCTGAAAGTGGGAGAGTTACAACAAGTACAAATACTAGGAGAAGACCAAAGGTAAGTGTAGGTCAATCAGATTAAGAAAATAATAATAATAATATTAAATATTTAGTATTATTTTTAAATCCTAAAGCTTCAATATTTTCTAAAACATGAATAAAATTTACCCCTTACTATTCAATTTTTTAATAATATTTCTTTTAAGCTTATCAATACAAGGAAAAAATAAAGTAATTCACAATATGGAAGTTTTTCATGTAAAAACTTCCATATTTCTTATTCAAGAACCTAAAGATTCTATCTTAGAAAAAAAATATGAGGAGTTAAATCTTTTAACTGAAACTAGTAATTATGTTGAAAGTTTACAAAAGGCGTTTTACCTCGATGAAGAAGCTAGTGATTCTAAAAATTTATTTTTAAAATTTAAAATCAAATCTTTATTTGCAAAAATTTATAGAAAAAATAATGATCATATAAAGGCGATAGCTAATTATAAGAAGTCTTTAAAACTATTGAATGATTTTTTGTTTGAAGATGACGGAATAATTTTTACTAAACAAAAATACTTAGCCAAAACTTTACTAAATATTGGAACTCAGTTTCAACTTCTCAAAAAATATGATAGTGCTGTTTTTTATTATAAAAAGTTGGATGACATAATAAATAATGAAAATGAAGTTTTAGATTACAAAGCAATATCCTACGCGAATTTATCAGGAATTTATCAATTTGACACTACCTATAGTGGTCATTTAAATAAAGCATTACATTATGCAAACAAAGCAATTTCAATTCACAAAACAAGAGGAAATAGAATCAACCAAGCGTATGCCATAAATAATCTTGCAAATATTTATTTATTAAATGATAATTTTGAACAATCTAAAAAATTTTATTTTGAAGGAATTAAACTTATCAAAAGAGATACTTCTCCTAGGGCAGTTAATATCAAAGAAAATTTATATTTTAATATGGCTTGGGCTATGCGTAATTTAAAAGAATATCATGCTTATGATACATTATTTACTGCAGTAAATTTATCTGATGAACTTAGAGATTTAGAAACTCAAGAAATGTTGGAGCGAGTTACAGGAGAGTATAATGTAGATGTAGTGAGAAGAGAAGGAGAATTTGAAAAGAAAAAAGCACAAAGTATTACATTGCTCATTGGTATTAGTTTTTTTGCTATAATTTTATTGTTGGCTTTTTTTTTAAATCAGTATAAACTTCGTCAAAGGAATCTTAGCTTACAATTATCTAAACAAGAGTTAGCACAACAACAAAAAATAGAAAAAGTAAGAATCGAATCTCAAATTAGAATTTTAAATGCTACTTTAGACGGAAAAGAAACAGAACGTAAACAAATTGCAGAAACGCTTCATGATAGCGTCAGCGCTTTATTATCCTCTGCAAATTTACATTTACAGGCTTGTAAAAAATCATATAAAGGTCCAATTCCAGTAGAGGTAGAAAAATCTCAAAATATCATTCACGAAGCTTCCCACAAAATTAGAAACCTCTCACACACATTGGTTTCGTCAGTTTTATTAAAATTTGGTTTGGCTTATGCAATTAAAGATATGGCCGAAAAATATTCAAATTCACAATTAGACATTGAATATGAAACTAAAAATATAAAAAGATACGATCAAGATTTTGAGATTAAATTACATAATATTATTCAGGAGCTTGTTAATAATACAATTAAACATAGTGAGGCATCAATTGCGAGTATATACCTTGAGGATAAAGATGACAAAATAAAAATTTATATAAAGGATAATGGGAAGGGATTTGATAAACAATTAGTGAAGAAAAAAAATGGGTTAGGAATAAATCAAATAGATGCTAGAGTTCACATGATGAAGGGTGAGTTTAACATAGATTCAAAAAATAATTTTGGAACGTCCATTACTATAGAAATTCCTGTTTTTAAGAGAGAGACACTCAGTTTTTCTTAGCCAATTCTATTATTTCTAATTTTTTGATTTCACCATTATTCAGTTCAAAACGAAGCATCGTTCGAATGGTATGAAATCCATATTTACCAGCTGCTCCTGGATTTAAGTGTAAAAGATTCAGTTTTTTATCATATTGAACTTTCAAAATATGAGAATGCCCACTAATAAAAATTTGAGGTTTTATTTTTTTAAGCTCCTCTCGGACTCTTTGATGGTATTTGTTTGGATACCCACCAATGTGAGTCATCCAAACTGTAGTTCCTTCAACTCTAAATTTATTATCTAAAGGAAATTGAGCACGTGCATCTTTTCCGTCAATATTCCCATACACTGCTCTTAATGGTTTTAACCTGTTAATGGTATCTGTAACCTCTAAATTCCCTATATCACCAGCATGCCAAACTTCATCAGCTTGTTTAACAAACTTTAAAATTTGATCATCAACAAAACTGTGGGTGTCTGAGAGTAGTAAGATTTTCTTCACTAAACGAAAGTACAAATAACAAAATAAATTTCGTAATTTTAAACACTCTTATAACACCCATTTTTTTTTGAGATATTTTATAGAACTGTCATATAAAGGAACAAATTATCATGGCTGGCAAATTCAACCAGATGTAAACTCTGTGCAGGAGGAAATCACTAAAGCTTTTGAAACTATCCTACAAGAAAAAATACAGGTTGTTGGTGCTGGAAGAACTGACGCTGGCGTGCATGCAAGCCAAATGTTTGCGCATCTAGACACAAAAAATGAGTTAACTTATGAATACATTCATAAGTTCAATACTATCTTACCTAATGACATAGTTATTAAGTCAATTAAAGAGGTTTCAGAAAATAAACATGCTCGCTTTGATGCTGTTAGTAGAAGTTATGAATATAGGATTTTAATAGGTAGAGATCCTTTTTTATTAGATACTACTTGGCAAATACATCAAAAAAAAATTAAGATAGAAAAAATGAATGAAGCTGCTAAAGTTTTACTTCAATATAAAGATTTTGAAAGTTTCTCTAAAGTTAAAACAGATGTAAAAACTTTTAATTGTACGGTTATGAGTGCAGTATGGAAGTTAGAAGGAAATCAATTAATATTTTATATCAAAGCGAATAGATTCCTCAGAAACATGGTACGTGCCATTGTTGGAACTTTACTTGATGTAGGTTTAGAAAAAAAATCTTTGGATGATTTTAGGAACATTATAGAAAGTAAAAAGAGGAGTGAGGCAGGGCTTTCGGTTCCGGCTAAAGGATTGTTTTTAACAGAAGTTAATTATTAGAATATACCACTACTAAATTAAAAAATAGATATAGATGTCTGAAAAAGTATCGGGAAATGCATTTGATATAAAAATCTTTTTAAGATTAATGAGTTATGCTAAAGCTTATAAACTCAAATTCTTTATCGCTGCTATATCCACGATTACGTTAGCTCTTGTATCAGCTGTAAATCCATACATAATTGGTGTTACAGTTAATGATTTCGTGAATAATCAGGATATTAAACAATTAACATTTTATATTCAAATCTTATCTGCAATAGTATTCGCAGAGGTAATTTTACAATTTTTATTTATCTATTATGCTAATTGGGTAGGTCAACACATTATTAGAGACATTAGAGCAAAAGTATTTAGAAATATTCAGAGCTTTAAAATGTCTTATTTTGACACTACTTCAGTTGGTCGATTAGTTACAAGAGTAGTTTCAGATATTGAAACTATAGCTAACTTTTTCACACAAGGAGTTTTTATGATTGTTAGCGATATTTTAAAAATGCTTGTGGTTATTGTAGTTATGTTTGTAATGAATTGGCGTTTAGCATTAGTTGCATTATCTGTATTACCAATTTTAGTGTACGCCACAAAAATTTTTCAAGTAGCTATTAAGGCAACATTTCAAGACGTTAGAAATGAAGTAGCCAACCTAAATGGATTTGTTCAAGAAAGAGTTACAGGAATGAAAATTCTTCAATTATTTACTAGGGAGCAAATAGAATACAATAATTTTAAAGAAATAAACAATAAACATAAAAAAGCACATGTAAAGACAGTTTGGTATTATTCTATATTTTTTCCAATAGCAGAAATTGTTTCATCCATTGCTATTGGTTTAATTGTTTGGTTTGGTGGATATCAAATATTGGAGAACCATACAACATTAGGGGCGGTCATCGCTTTTATAAAAATGTCACAAATGTTATTTAGACCTCTTCGACAAATTGCAGATAAGTTCAATCAACTTCAAATGGGTATAGTATCTGGAGAACGTGTATTTAAGGTTATAGACACAAAAAGTTTTATTAGTAAAGAGGGAAGTATAGATGCATCAAATATTAAAGGAGATTTAAATTTTAATAAAGTGCGATTTAGTTATATTGAAGGTGAAGAAGTTTTGAAAGGAATCTCCTTTAAAGTTTACCAAGGACAAACAGTAGCTATAGTTGGTGCAACAGGTGCTGGAAAATCTACTATTATAAATTTAATTAATCGTTTTTATGAAATAGATAGTGGTACAATATCTGTAGATACTATCCCTGTTGAAGATTATGAATTACCTTCTCTAAGAAATCAAATAGCTGTTGTTTTACAAGATGTTTTTTTATTTTCAGACTCCATCTATAATAATATTACATTAAAGAATCCTAACATTACTCTAGAAGAGGTGATTGAGGCCTCAAAAAAGATTGGAATTCATAATTTTATCATGACACTTCCTGGTAATTACCATTATAATGTTAAAGAAAGAGGTGCTATGCTTTCCTCCGGGCAAAGGCAATTAATAGCTTTTTTGAGAGCATATGTTAGCGCCCCCAGGATCTTAATTTTAGATGAAGCCACATCTTCTGTAGATTCTCATGCTGAGCAGATGATTCAATATGCCACAGATACTATTACTAAAGGAAGAACTTCCATAATAATAGCTCATAGGTTAGCTACCATAAAAAAAGCCGATAAAATCATTGTTTTGGACAAAGGCATTCTAGTTGAGGAGGGAACTCATAAAGAATTACTAAATAAAAAAGAGGGTTACTATAAAAATCTTTATGATAAGCAATTTAGCTTGGAGCCAGTTTCTTGATTTAAAAATCAAATACTATTGAATATCGTTTCTTAATTTAACTAACAACTCATCATAATTCTCATACAACACAAAACTTCCATCCTTAATGTAAGAAATCTCTCCTGTTTCCTCAGATACTAATAGACAAACTGCATCAGTTTTTTCTGAGATACCAAAGGCTGCTTTATGTCTTAACCCAAAACGGGAAGGAATATTAATACTATCTGAGACTGGTAATACTATTCTTGTAGCTACAACAAAATTATCTCGTATAATAGTTGCACCATCATGTAATGGGCTATTTTTATAAAAAATACTTTCTAATAAGACTTGATTCATTTCAGCATTCATTCGATCACCTGTTGTTATTAAAAAATCTAAACTATTAGTTCGCTCCAGAACAATAAGTGCCCCAGTATTAGATGTAGACATTTCTTTACAAGCATTCAAAAGAGTTCCTACATTTGTTTCAAGTGTAATTTCAGATTTTAAAAACTTAAGTTGTTTCAGGAAATTTGTTCTAGATGCCACATTAGTAGTTCCGATCATAAGTAAAAACTTTCTAATTTCTTGCTGAAAAACAATGATTAAAGCAATCACACCACCGCTTAAAAGGTAGCCTAAAATATTACTCAACATTTCCATTTTTAAGATTTGAGTTATTTTCCAAATAAGAAAAATAAATGCAATTCCTAAAAATATATTTATAGCAACAGTTCCTTTTAATAATTTGTATGTGTAGTAAATTAGTATCGCTACCAAGAAAATATCTAGAGCATCTAAAAAAGAAAAGTCAAGAAAATCTAACATATAGCTTTAGCGTTTTGGTAAATGTACAAAATTAGTTAAGTAGATTCACAATCTTTATTGCTTCAATAGCTTCCTTAACATCATGAACTCGCAAGATGTTTGATCCATTTAGTAATGCTATTGTGTTAGCGCTTGTAGTCGCATTTAGTGCTTCTTTTGGTGATAGCCCAAGAGGTTTATATAGCATTGATTTTCGAGAGACTCCTGCTAAAATTGGAACCTCTAAATTTTTAAAGAGTTTTAAATTTTTTAATAGTTGATAGTTGTGTTCTAAGGTTTTTCCAAATCCAAATCCAACATCAATCACTATATCTTTAATTTGAAGTTGATGTAATTTAAAAATTTGATTGGCAAAAAAAGAAATTAACTCTGTAGTGATGTTTTCATATGTGGGATTTTCTTGCATATTTTGAGGAGTTCCTTTAATATGCATTAAAATGTATGGAACTTGTAACATCGCAATAGTCTCAAACATTCTTTTATCTAATGTGCCACCTGAAATATCATTTATTAAAGCAGCCCCATTAGATATAGTCTCTCTTGCAATTGTGCTTCTAAAAGTATCAACAGAAATTAAAGTTTTTGGAAATTCTTTAAGGATTGCGTTTATGGCAGGAATTATTCTTTTCAATTCTTCATCTTCAGAAATATGATTAGCGCCAGGTTTAGATGAATACGCACCAACATCAATAAAGGTAGCACCCTCTGTTAGCATTTTTTCTGTTTGATAAAGAATGTCCTTCTCTTTCGTATAACATCCTCCATCATAAAAAGAATCTGGAGTTATATTTAAAACCCCCATTACTTTGGGTGAAGAAAAATCTATTAACTCTCCTTTACAATTAATGGTCATGTTTAATTACTTTATTTATTACAGCTGATTTTTTTGGTGCAGTATAAGAATCCATTTTTAACATCAATTCACTAACGTTATTGCCAATTAACAGCATTTCTTTATTTTCCTTTTTTAGATATCCTTCTGTAACCATATGATCTAATTGTTTGAGTGTATGATTAAAAAAACCATTTATATTTAAAATTCCATTCGGCTTTTGTTCTATATGTAATTGACCTAAAGTTAATCCTTCAAAAAGTTCATCTAAAGTACCAAAACCACCAGGTAAAGATATGTAGCCATCAACAAGTTTACTCATCATTACCTTTCTCTCACTCATAGTCTTAGTAATAATTAATTCAGTTACATTTTTATTTACAACCTCTTCTTTTTTTAATAAGCTAGGAATAATTCCAATTACATTACCTCCTTTTTTTAAAATTGTTTCCGATAAAACTCCCATCATACCAATTTTACCCCCACCATATACTAAGGTAATATCATTGTTAACAAAGTAATTACCTAATTCAATGGCAGCATTTTTATAAATAGGATTAAATCCTAGGCTAGAGCCACAAAAAACAACAATTTTTTTCATAAAACTTAGATAGATTTTTTAGTTTATAAAATTTGAACGAAATTTACGGAAATTAATATTGTTTATGCTGAATACTTCTAACCAATACGATAGTGTTGTAGAGCAATGTAAAAATCTCTTCACAAAAAAAATGAGTGATTATGGATCTGCATGGAGAATCTTACGTTTACCATCGTTAACAGATCAAATTTTTATTAAAGCGCAGAGAATTCGTCAGCTTCAGGAAAATGATATTCGTAAAGTAGATGAAGGTGAAAAATCTGAATTCATAGGGATAATTAATTATTCTGTTATGGCTTTAATTCAATTAGAGCTTGGGGTTGTTGAAAACCCTGATTTATCATCAGATGAAGCTACAGAATTATATAATAAACACATGACAATCACCAAAGAACTCATGGAAAATAAAAATCATGATTATGGTGAGGCTTGGAGAGATATGAGAGTAAGTTCCTTAACAGACCTAATTATTCAAAAGCTATTACGTGTTAAACAGATAGAGGATAATGAAGGAAAAACTCTTGTTTCTGAAGGTATTGATGCTAATTATCAAGACATGATAAATTATGCAGTTTTTGCAATGATTCATTTGAGTGAATAATATGATTAATTAAAATTAAGTTCCATGTTTTTAAAGTTAATAGTGCACCTGTCTAGAATATTTGTTGGAGCTATGTTTGTTTTTTCTGGCTTTGTAAAATTGGTAGACCCTATAGGCTCCCAATATAAGTTTGAAGAATATTTTGGAGAAAGTGTGTTGAATTTAGAATTTTTGATTCCTTATGCACTTCCTTTTTCAATTGTATTGATTATTGTAGAAATTATGTTAGGGGTATCTTTACTCCTCGGTTATAAGCCTAAAAGTACTATTTGGAGCTTGTTAGGGATCACTACTTTATTTTTATTTTTAACCTGGTATTCTGCCTATTATAATAAAGTTACTGATTGCGGATGTTTTGGAGATGCTATAAAATTAACACCATGGGAAACATTTTGGAAAAATGTTGTTTTAATAGGGCTCATTTTATTGCTATTATTTAGAGTGCAAAATGTCAAAGAAATTTTCCCAAAGAAATTAAGTACTTTTTTAATTCTAGTTGCTTTATTTAGTTTCTCATATACCACATACCATGTATTAAATCATTTACCTATTATAGATTTCAGAGCATATGCTGTAGGCAAAAATATTAAAGAAGGGATGAAGTATCCTGAAGATGGAAGTGTTCCACCAGTTCATGACTTTATGCTAGAGGATACTCAAAACGATTTAGCACCTCAAATTTTAGAAATGGATAAAGTGATGTTAGTTATTGTTTATAATGCATCTAAGTCTTACGATAAAGGTTTTGTAGAAATAAAAAAAATAGCTGATAGAGCAATATATAAAGGATACAATGTTTATGGCGTCTCTGCTTCTTTTGAAGACGATTTAATTCTAATTCAAAACAACTATGATTTACCATTTAATTTTTTGTTTTGTGACGAAACAACATTAAAAACTATGATTAGAGCAAATCCTGGTGTCATGACGCTTAGTAAAGGAACCGTTACAGGAAAATGGAACTGGAATGATATTGATGATATAAATTTATAATCAATATGAGGCAATTATTTTTAGTGTTTATCGGTGGAGGTTTTGGAAGTGTTCTTAGATATATTATTAGTAGATATTTAAATAACCCCGAATCTAATTTTCCACTAGGAACATTTACTGCAAATATTTTAGGTAGTCTACTTATCGGAATTATCATTGGATTTGCCGCAAAAAATAATACATTAACACAGAATCAAACTTTATTATTAGCCACTGGTTTTTGTGGAGGTTTTACAACTTTTTCAACATTTGCATATGAAAATCATGTCCTTTTCAAAAGTGGAGATTTTACATCTTTCGCTCTCTATACCTTTGCGAGTTTTATAATAGCTTTTTTGGCTGTTTTTGCGGGAATATATCTATCTAGAATACTATCCTAATTCTTAACACACAGTAATTAAAATAGATAAAATTAGTATTTTTTAAAATCTTTAACTCCTGCCAAAATTGCTATATTAAGGTGGTTATCTCTTGGAGTTAATGGACATGTGTAATCTTCGTTGTATGCACAATAAGGATTGTAAGTATTATTGAAGTTTAATTCAAGAGTTCTATCGGCATTTATATTACTTTTAAAAACATCCATATAACGTCCACCACCATACGAATCTCCACCGCTAGTTTCATCAGTAAATGGAAGAAATAAATAGTCTTTAAAAATTGGATTCTCTGATTCTTCTAGACTTTGATACAGTATTAATTGCATTTCTTTTTCTTTCAAAGTAAACGTTAACATTCCGAATTTCCTATAATAAGATTTCTCATCAGTACTGGTAGGCATTCCTATGAATGGAGTGTTTGGTGTTAGCTCAATTGAAGCTATAATGATGTAAGATGAGTCAACAGGAAAAAAATCTAATCCTTCGAAGCTTTTTAAATCTTTGCTTTTTAGCGGTGATTTTGAAGCGTCTTTAAAAACAGAATTTAATTTTTGTTGATAAATGGTTTTACCAATTAAAGGTCTTTTATCCTTTGAATTACAAGAGATAAACAATAATGAAAAAAACAATATAAAAAGGTACTTCATAATCTTTAGGTAAAGATATTTAAAGGTTCATGACTTAAATTAATCAAAGTGATTACTATTTTCCTTGAGAAATTCTATGATCAAAAATACTATATTATCACTACAATTATAAAATTTATGATCTAAAGACTCCCATATGTCTGGTTTTAAATTTGATAAAATACTTCTTCTTAAGTCTTTATCTTTTGGAATAGGAATTTCATTAAACAATAAAAAAGAATCATAAATTATTGAGGCAGTTTCAAGTGCCCCAATTCTTTCGTAAGCCTCTAATATTTCATGAGAAAACTGACCTGCTGAGTCCCAAAAAAAAGTTTCAAAGCCTCCGTCTGTAATATGATTCTCAAAAATATCTATAAATATGAAAGTTTTTTCAAAATCATTTAAATTTTCAAAGTTGTCTCTAATTGCTATTTTTTTTCCAATAATTTCTCCTATTCTGGTAATCTTATCAGAATCATTATTTAATAATAATGCAATTTCTGTTGAGTTCATTATTAAAAATTAATCAATTGATTTTTTATAAGCACTTTTACCTCCAACTATAGGTATACTTAATTTTGTTTCCATTAAGTCGATGGTTAATTCAGTTCCTGGTTTAGGTGATATCGTATATTCAGAATCACTTGAAAATAACATTAAGCCTATTTGTTGTCCTTTTTTTATGATTTGATCATCAGGTTGTAGGTCAAACTTCATTGAATAGAATTTACCCGGAATCAGTGGAGAACTTTTAGTTAAAGAAGCGTGATTTTGAAGATCTGCCCATCCTCTTGTAATTATGTTTTCAGTTATTTTAGCACTCTTATTTTTATCCCAAGGTAGAGCTACTAAATAAACAGAAAAATTTACTGCTGCTTTTGAGCTAGCAGCTTTTACACTGATATTTGGTACTCCTGAAATATGAAGATCTTCTTTTAAGATATCTGACACATATAATAATCTGTGTTGTGATGAATTAGATTGTGCTAATGCTGTTGCTGAGATTGAGGCATTATCTGAAAAAGTTTCTTGTTCCTGACGATTCGATTTATCGAGAGTCAACTTTCCAGACTTAGCATCATTTGATTTTAAATTAAGTATTACCTGATTAGCTTCAGGATTAGGGTATGCTTTATATGGTGTTGGGTTTTGTTGTTTGTCATATTCTCTTACTATCCACGCTTTGGGATCATTTTCCACTCCGTTTTCTATGCCATGTAAATATTTACTGAACCATCGATTCATCATCTTCATTGGTGGAGGTCCTCCATGCCCATTTTGATGATAGTAAATCTGTGTTGGTATACCCATTTCTATAGCTCTTTTTGAAATACGATAGCTGTGTTCTGGCATAACATTCCAATCATTAAAACCGTGTGCCATCAGTAAGGCTGCTTTCATAGGCTTCATTTGATTAAGATAGTCTCTTCCTGCCCAAAAATCATTATAATCTCCAGTAATTCTATCCATCCCATATTTCATCTCAGTATCTCTTACAGTCTTGTTGTTAAATGCACGTTTAGATTCATCGCCACTGTGAATAAAATCATATAACACATCAATATCTTCTCCTAGATATCCGCCTGGAGAACGAACAAGTCCGTTAGATCTATAATAATGATAATAAGAGGTGTTTGGAGCAATTGGTATTATTGCTTCGAGTCCTTCTACGCCGGTTGTGGCTGCAGCTAAAGGCAGTGTCCCATTGTAGGAAGTTCCGGTCATGCCAACTTTACCAGTAGACCAATATGCTGATACAGTCTTGTCTCCATAGGGTTCTGTGAATCCTTTAGTTCTTCCACATAGCCAATCGATAACTGCTTTAGGTGCCAATGATTCATTTTGACCCCCAACTGTTGGAGCACCCTGAGAAAGTCCAGTTCCAGGAGATGAAGAATGTACAACTATATATCCTCTAGGAACCCATTTTCTGATATGAGAATTTGAAATAATAGGTCTTTTTCCTTTTCTGATCACGTTAGGATGAACAATCCCATCTACTTCTTCTCCAATCTCGTGTTTAACATTCCAAAAAGCACCTTCAGTCTCAGAAGCAACTCCTGCAAAATATGGGCTAGTCACATATATTATTGGTAGTTTTAGACCTTGAGTGTCTGTTTGAATAGGTCTTGTTACAGATACATGCATCCTGTCCATTTTTCCATCTCCATCAGTATCAAAATCAGTAACCACCCATAAATCGTGTCGAATCCACATTTTAGGAGTGTTAAACGCATCAACTATTTGTGCCTCTCCATTTTTAAAAAAAGGAACTATTTTTTCTTGACTTTTTACAAAAAAAATGGTTAAAAATATAGTGAGTTGAATTAATTTTTTCATAAGCTTATTTTGGCTTGTTTAATATGGTAAATTCAATCGTTGAATCTGTGAAAATCGTATGGGTTTGAGTTTTAAAATCTTTTTCCTCTGCCTTGTAAATATTGTCTACATAGGTCTGAGGGTTTAAATCTATTAAAGGAAACCAGGTACTTTGAATTTGAATTTGAAGTTTATGACCTTTTTTAACCGTGTGAAAAACATCCTGTAATTTAATATTAACACTGGTTTTTTTATTGGCTAAGAATGGCTCAGGTTTCTCAAAACTATTTCTAAACCTTCCTCGCATCACTTCACTTCTTACCATTAAATGATAATTACTCATTTTTAAATGGTTTTGAAATTTTTTATTATTAATATTATTTTTTGTGTCTGCAGGGTGAACATCTATGATTTTTACAATCCAATCAGCTGCAGTTCCAGTTGTGGCAACTTTTAATTTTGCTAAAATATCTCCAGATAGTGTGAGATCCTCAGTTAATAAATCTGTTTCAAATACTAAAACATCTGGTCTTCTAGCCGCAAATCGTTGATCATCAGTCATATATTTTCTGGGAGTAAAGACTGTTTTAATATCTTCACTGTACGGTACAGGACGTTTTATGTCACTAATGAAATTTAGAGCTTCTTCATCTCTTTTTTCAGTCGTTAATTCTTGATTATTTGACAAGTACATGGTCTTTTTTAAAGTATTTTTTGGCGGCCAACTATCATAAGTTTTCCATTCTTTTTTACCTGAATCAAACACGTATGCTTCAGGCAGTCCAGAATTTTTATCTCCAGTTCCTTTTAAGAAATGGTTGAAAAACCTTGTTTCTATAGTATCTTGATAAAATTCAGAAATTCCATTACCAAAATAATAATTTCCAACAATATTTTCACCTCTTCTTCTAGCCCATCCTCCATGATCCCATGGCCCAAAAACTAAGGTGTTATAGTTGTCTTTTCCGTATTTTTCTATTGCTTTATAAGTTTCTAAAGGTCCGTATAGATCTTCTGCATCAAACCATCCACCTACAACCATAGTTGCTACTGTAGCAGGAACTTTGTCTAGATGTTGAATAATTCCCTTGCTTTGCCATACCGAATCATAATTAGGATGTTCGATAATTTCTTTCCAAAAAAAATCGTCTATTTTTGATGGATTATTTGGTGTAGCATTGTCTAATTTATCATATTGAAAATAACTGTTTAAATTTTTTAAAGGACCTTTGTCTAAAAAAAATTGATATTGATCTTGTGTATCCAAATTTGGTAAAGAATACCAAGCTGAATCCGTGGGTGTATCTTTATAAGTTCCAAACAAAGAAATAGCTCTAAAATAACTTAGTAAGAATGCTCCATTATGATGAAAATCATCAAAATAAAAGTCTCCAATACTTGCCTGAGGTGAGGCGGCTTTTAATGCAGGGTGTGCATCAATTGTAGAGACTGTTGAGTAGTGACCTGGGTAGGATATTCCCCATGTGCCCACGTTTCCATTGTTATTTTCTGTATTTTTAACGAGCCAATCTATGGTGTCATAAGTATCTGATACTTCATCTGATTGATTGTCTTTTTTATTTGGCAAATAGGCCCTCATATTGTCATAAGTTCCCTCACTCATCCACCTTCCACGAACATCTTGATATACAATGATATTCCCTTCTTTCATTAAATTTATATTTGGACCAATATTTGTTTTCATTTTTTCTTTACCATAGGGGCTGCAACTGTATGGAGTTCTCATTAAAAGAATGGGATATGAAACACTTTTATCTTTTGGAGAGTATATTGTTGTATGTAAATTAATCCCATCTCTCATTCTGATGGTTACTTCTTCTTTTGTGTAGTTTTCTTCTACAAAGTTATTTTTTAAGTCAACATTTGTACAATTCACAAAGAAAACTATTGAAAACAAAACTAAAATATGAGTGAAATTATTTTTCATTAAAATTATTTATTATGGAAATGTAAAAATACAAAACATATAGAAGTGTTAACAATTAAATATTTATTTGAGGGATGAATTTATGTATCCTATAATAAAATTGTATTTTTAAAAACATTTTAAAAAATCAACATAATGCAAATTTTAAAAAAACTAACGCTATTAGCCTTTTTTTTTACATTATCTAATTCATTTTCTCAAGATTATTTTTTTGAGGATAAAAATCCATTTGATTCAAAAATTCCAACACCTGAGGAGTTTTTAGGGTATCCAATCGGAGAACAACATACAAGGCATGATCAAATAGTTTCCTATTTATATAAGTTAGCGGAAGTTTCAGATAGAGCAGAGGTTGAGGTGTATGGCTATACACATGAAAGAAGAAAGTTAGTTATTCTAAGGGTATCTTCACCTGAAAATTTATCAAATTTAGAGGGTCTTAAACAGCAACATTTAAAATTTGTAAACCCAGTATTAACTCCAAAAAATTATGATGCTATTCCTGTTTTTATTCAATTAGCTTATAATGTTCATGGAAATGAGCCTTCTAGTTCGGAAGCAGCATTATTAACTGCTTATACACTAGTTGCATCAGAAAGCGAGGAAGTGAAAAATTATCTTAATAATTCTGTTATTTTTTTAGACCCCACCATCAATCCAGATGGAAGAGATAGACACACTCAATGGGCTAACCAATATAAGGCGTTTTCGTTGGTTTCTGATAATGCTGACGCAGAACACAACGAAATGTGGCCTAGAGGTAGAACCAATCATTATTGGTTTGATTTGAATAGAGATTGGTTATTAGCTGTCCATCCAGAAAGTCAAGGGAAATTAAAATGGTATCATGATTGGTATCCAAATGTTGTGACAGATTTTCATGAAATGGGTACTAATAGTCATTTCTTTTTTGAACCTATGAAAGCTATTGGTTCTAAAGATCCAATAATGCCAAAAGAAAATTACGAAGATTTAAATAATTTGTTTGCACCTTATTTTGCAAAAACTATGGATGATATAGGATCTCTGTACTTTACCAAAGAAGCCTTTGATGGAACGTATCCAGGATATGGATCATCCTATCCAGATTTACAGGGAGCTCTGGCATTATTGTTTGAGCAAGCGAGTTCTAGAGGTCATCTACAAGATACTGATTATGGAACAATTTCATTTGGATTTACCATAAGAAACCAATACAGGTCAAGTATAGCTACTATAAAAGCAGCTGTAGAAAATAAAATAGTATTAAGAAAATATCAACAAGATTTTTTTAAATCTGCTATTACAAAAAAAGCTTCTTCAGGTTTTTCTGGATATGAATTTGGAGATAATTATGACCAAAATAGAAACAAAGCTTTTATTGATTTATTGATGAAACATAAGATTAAAGTATATGAAAAAGGTGCTAAATTTTATGTGCCGTTAGAGCAAAAACAACATAGAATGGTTCAAACAATGTTTGAAACATATAGCCAATATGCAGATAGTGTTTTTTATGATGCCTCAGCTTGGAGTGTTTCTAATTTTTATAACATGAAATCTAAAGGGTTAAAGTCAGCAAGAATAGGGAAGGAAATAACAATTTCTTCGAAGTTATTAAATAATTCTAAAGTTTCAAAAACAGATTACGCTTACCTTTTAGACTGGGATGATTATAACGCTCCAGCTGCATTAAATTATCTACAACAAAGAGGAATAAAAACTTCTGCTGCCTTCAAGAAATTTTCAGCAAATACATCTGACGGAGTTAAAAATTTTAATTATGGAACAGTTATGATTCCTGTAAGTAAACAACACTTGTCATCAACTGCTGTCTATGAAATTATAAGTGAGGCACAACAAAAATTTATGGTGCCCGTATATTCAACAAACACAGGGTTTAGCGTGAAAGGGATAGATCTAGGAAGTAACAATTTTAGAAAAATTCACAAAGTGAAAGCTGCTATGTTTATTGGAAACGGAGTCTCCTCATATGAAGCAGGAGAAGTTTGGCATTTATTGGATACAAGAGTAGAAATGCCAATCACAAAGTTACAGCTACATAATTTGAATAGAATTTCATTAGATAAATACAATATCTTAGTCATGGTATCTGGTAATTATAGTCAACTAGACTCTGTTCAAAGAAATAAAATTAAAGACTGGGCAAGTAGAGGTAATACTTTAATTACTATTGGTAGTGCTTCAAAATGGCTAATCTCTAAAAAACTAGTAAAAGAAAGTTTGACTAAAAAATCTAAGGATGAAAAAGATTCCTCCAATAAAATCGTAAAAAGACTTCCCTATGTAGATGCCAGAGAGAATATTGGTAGAGAAAGATTAGGTGGTTCTATATTTGAAGTCGAATTAGATCTTACACATCCACTGGGTTTTGGATTTAGAGATGTTAAATTACCAGTTTATAAAAACAATACTGTATTTTTAAAACCTAGTAAAAATCCTTATGCTACTGTTGCAAAATATTCAACAGACCCTCACATAGATGGGTATATCTCTCCAGTTAATTTAAATACATATCTAAAACCCTCTGCGTCAATATTAGTAAGTCCAATAGGAAAAGGAAGAGCTATTTTGTTTGCAGATAACCCTAACTTTAGAGGTGCTTGGTACGGTACAAATAAATTATTTTTAAATGCTTTATTTTTAGGAAATAATATATCAGTTCCACAAGGAGGAAATTAACAATGTTCCGTATGAAAAAATTACTCATTATATTATTATTTATGCTAGTGCATAACGGGTTTTCTCAAGAAAACTACTTAGGTGATGGGCCTTTTGATCAATTAATCATTAGAGGAGTTACCTTAATTAATGGAGATGGATCTCCTCCAAGAGGGCCAGTAGACATAGTCGTTGAGAATAACATTATTGTCGCTATACAAGTGGTGGGTTATCCAGGAGTAGAAATTGAAGAAAAGAACAGGCCTAAATTAAAAAGTGATGGTAAAGAGTTAGATGCAACAGGCATGTATTTACTTCCAGGTTTTATAGACATGCATGGTCATATTGGAGGAAAATCACAGGGAGCAAATCCATCATATGTTTTTAAATTATGGATGGCTCATGGAATTACAACAGTAAGACAACCTAGCGGTATTAACGCAAAAGAGTTGAAGCTCTTGAGTTCTAAAAATAAAATTATAGCACCAAGAATCTTTGATTATGTTGGATTTGGATCTGGAAGTGAAAAATCCATTAGTACTCCTGAAATGGCTAGAGAATGGGTAAGGGATAATGCGAAAAATGGTGCAGATGGTATAAAATTCTTTGGATCAGAGCCTGAAATTATGACTGCTGCCCTAGACGAAAATAAAAAATTAGGTTTAGGTTCTGCATGTCATCATGCTCAATTAAGCGTAGCTAGATGGAATGTTTTACATTCTGCTAGAGCAGGTCTTACTTCTATGGAGCATTGGTATGGTTTACCTGAGGCTCTTTTTGATGATAAAACGGTTCAAAATTACCCTTTAGATTATAATTATCAAAATGAACAACATCGTTTTGAGGAAGCAGGTAAACTATGGGAGCAAGCTGCTAAGCCCTATTCAAGTCATTGGAACAATGTAATGAATGAGTTATTAGAGCTAGACTTCACCCTAGATCCAACATTTAATATTTATGAGGCTAGCAGAGACTTACAGCGGGCTAGAAGAGCAGAATGGCATGAAACATATACCTTACCTTCTTTATGGAAGTTTTATGAACCTAGTAAAATCTCACATGGTTCTTATTGGCATTATTGGGGAACAGAACAAGAGGTGGCTTGGAAAAATAATTTTCAGTTATGGATGACCTTTATCAACGAATATAAAAATAGAGG
Source organism: uncultured Flavobacterium sp. (assembly GCA_913061465.1). Taxonomy (GTDB): domain Bacteria; phylum Bacteroidota; class Bacteroidia; order Flavobacteriales; family Flavobacteriaceae; genus Polaribacter. Next base: position 17,050 of record CAJXSU010000008.1, on the reverse strand, counting down.
AGGTAGAGTAACTGCAGGATCAGATTCTGGTTTTATATACCAATTGTATGGTTTTGCTTACATAAGAGAATTGGAATTGTTAAGAGAAGCTGGATTTCATCCTCTAGAAGTAATTCGTTCAGCAACTTTAAATGGCGCAGAAGCTTTAGGATGGGATGATAAAATTGGCTCTATTCAAATAGGCAAATTAGCAGATTTTGTTATTGTAGAGGAGAATCCTCTACAAAATTTAAAAGTTCTTTACGGAACAGGAGCTATTAAATTAACTGAATCAAATGAGGTAGTTAGGGTAGGAGGAGTAAAATACACCGTAAAAGATGGTGTAATTTATGACGCAAAAAAATTACTTTTAGATGTTAAGCAAATGGTTGATGCTCAAAAAGAAGAGAAAAACTGGATATTAAAGCAGCCTGGAATAAAAGACTAATTACAAATAGTACAGTTTTCTTTTTCTTTGACTCTTCCAACTAATAGCTCTCGATCATTCATAATAAATCCACAACAGTTTATAAACCCTTGTGCAATTATTTTCCATTTTGAATGGGTGTGGTATCTGGCATTAATTTATTTAAAATAGTGTAGACAGGACAAAATTTTGTAATAGGGCTTAAAATTTGGAGAACAGCTACAGCTACAGCTATATAGATCCAGTTAAATCCTAATTCACTTGCTAGTAGTATAGATCCAATATTTAAGAGTCCTACAATACCATCATGAAGTCTAACTTTTACAATGTCTTTTGTGTTATTCATAAGATTATATTTTATTATTAATAATTATATAATCAAATATAAAAAAAAATAGTGATTACTTGTTTTTTAACATCAATACACTAGTTATCAAATCCTTCAAAAAATTTAACGAATTTTTTTTGATAACCTGGTCTTAATACCTCTATCAAAATTAATTCTTCTGAACCAGCATTAAAAATCCTAACTTTAGTGTTGTTAGGTATTAAAAATCCATTACTGCTTGGTATTTTTTTTATACCATCTTCAAATTCTAGACCAAGTACTCCACTCAGTACTATACCTCTTAATTCAAATTTAGCTTTAATTATTGGTTCAGTCCATCCTACCGGAGCATGCATTTTATTTAAACCGATTTCATCTGAAATAGAATAATCAAAAAGATGTCTTTCCAAATTATCATTTATTATAATTTTTTTAGGTGTAATAACATGATCATTATAGATTGCTTTTTCATTTATATTGTTTCCATTTTGGTTAGGTTTACAACCTATAAAAATGATTAATAAAATAAGTAAAATTTTGTTCATCTGATTATACATTTAATTTATAAGTTACATATTTCGTCTGTATTGACCCCCTACTTCAAAAAGAGCAGTTGTTATTTGCCCTAGAGAACATACTTTGGTCGTATCCATAATTTTTTCAAATAGGTTTTCATTATGCATGGCTGCCTGCTGTAAGGATTTTAATTGAGTAGTGGCCTCATCTTTATTAGCAACATGTAACAATTCTTTTGTTTCTATTTGAAATTTCTTTTCTTTTTCTGTTGCTCTAATTACTTCAGATGGAAGAATTGTTGGAGAACCTTTTGAACTTAAAAATGTATTAACACCAATTATTGGAAAATCTCCATTGTGTTTTAAAGTCTCATAATACAAACTTTCCTCTTGTATTTTTGATCGCTGATACATGGTTTCCATAGCCCCTAAAACACCTCCTCTTTCTGTAATTCTATCAAATTCTATCAATACTGCTTCTTCAACTAAATCGGTTAATTCTTCAATAATAAAAGACCCTTGAATTGGGTTTTCATTTTTTGTTAATCCCAATTCTTTATTAATGATTAACTGGATAGCCATGGCTCTTCTTACAGAATCTTCTGTTGGAGTGGTAATGGCTTCGTCATAAGCATTGGTATGGAGAGAATTACAATTGTCATAAATAGCATATAAAGCTTGAAGTGTAGTTCTAATATCATTAAAATCAATTTCTTGTGCATGAAGTGATCGTCCAGAGGTTTGAATATGATATTTAAGCATCTGTGCTCTAGAGTTTGCTTGGTATTTGTGCTTTAATGCTTTTGCCCATATTTTTCTTGCTACACGACCAATGACTGCATATTCAGGATCTATTCCATTTGAAAAGAAAAAAGATAAGTTTGGTCCAAACTTATTGATGTCCATATCTCTAGAAAGATAGTATTCTATATAAGTAAATCCATTAGATAGCGTTAATGCCAATTGAGTAATTGGGTTGGCACCGGCCTCTGCAATATGGTAACCAGAAATTGAAACAGAATAGAAGTTGCGAACTTGCTTTTTAATGAAATATTCTTGAACATCTCCCATGAGTCTCAAAGCAAATTCCGTAGAGAAAATACACGTGTTTTGCGCCTGATCTTCTTTTAAAATATCCGCTTGTACAGTACCTCTAACTTGGGTTAAAGTTTCTTTTTTTATTTGTTCGTAAACTAAATTTGGCAACACCATGTCGCCAGTTATCCCCAACAATAAAAGACCTAATCCGTTGCTGCCCTTCGGTAATTCTCCTCTGTATTTAGGTCTTTTTAACCCTTTTGAATCATAGATTCTTTTTAATATAGATTCAACCTTTTTTTCTAAGTTATTTTCTATGATATATTTTTCACAATTTTGATCTATCGCAGTATTCATGAAAAACCCCAACAACATTGGTGCTGGTCCATTAATAGTCATTGAAACTGAGGTCATAGGATGACTTAAGTCAAATCCAGAATACAATTTTTTAGCATCATCTAAGCAACAAATAGAAACACCAGCATTTCCGATCTTACCATAAATATCAGGTCTATGTCCTGGGTCATTTCCATATAGGGTCACAGAATCAAAGGCAGTAGATAAACGTTTTGCTTCTAGTCCAAGACTAACATAATGAAAACGTCTATTGGTTCTCTCAGGACCACCCTCTCCGGCAAACATTCTCGTTGGATCTTCCCCAGTTCGTTTAAAAGGATACAAACCTGCTGTAAAAGGAAATTCACCTGGAACATTTTCTTGTAAGTTCCATCGTAATACATCTCCCCATGCTTCATATTTAGGGAGTGATATTTTTGGTATTTTAGAATGAGACAAAGACTCACTATGTGTCTCTATATTAATATCTTTATTTCTTACTTTAAAAGTATAAACAGGAGCTTTGTATCGCTCAACTTTATCATTCCAGCCAAGGATAATTTCCCAATTGTAGGGATCTATATCCATTTTTACTTTTTCAAACTGATTGATTAATAATTTTATGAAAGGCAATTCATTTTTTTGGGTTTTGTCAAGAATGGTTTTATGATTTAAACCTGTTTTTATCAGGATTTCTTTCTGATTAAACGATAACGATTTTGTGCTGAGTACAGCGTCTATTGTTTTGTAGATTCCAAATAATTTTTGGGCAACTTCTACCTGACTTCGTTCCTTTTTATCATAAGCTCTATTATTTTCTGCAATTTCAGATAAATAACGAATTCGTGCTGGTGGAATGATAAAAATCTTTTCAGACATTTCCTGGATGATTTCAATGGAAGAATTTAAATCTGCCCCAGTTTTTTCTACAAGCTTATTCATGATCGCTTTATAAAGCGAATTCATACCAGGATCGTTAAACTGTGAGGCTATAGTTCCAAAAACAGGCATGTCATTCATGTGTATATGCCATAAATTATTATTACGCATATATTGTTTTTTTACATCACGAACAGCATCAAGAGCACCACGTTTATCAAACTTATTAATGGCAACTAGATCAGCAAAGTCCAACATATCTATTTTTTCTAGCTGAGTAGCCGCTCCAAATTCTGGAGTCATTACATAAAGTGAGGTATCTGAATGTTCAATAATTTCTGTGTCAGATTGCCCAATACCTGATGTCTCTAGAATGATTAAATCAAATTTTGAGGCTTTTAAAACCTCTATAGCTTCATTCACATGTTTAGATAAAGCTAAATTAGATTGACGAGTTGCTAAAGATCTCATATACACTCGATTGTTGTTGATCGCATTCATCCTAATTCGATCACCTAACAAGGCACCACCTGTTTTCCGTTTAGAAGGGTCTACAGAAATAAGTCCAATAGTTTTGTTTGGAAAGTCAATTAAAAACCTTCTAACCAATTCATCAACCAAACTAGATTTCCCAGAACCGCCAGTTCCTGTAATTCCTAGAACGGGTATTGTAGAATTTATATTTTTTTTATGGATCTCTAATAAAGTTTTTTTTGAGATCTCAGGAAAATTTTCAGCAGATGAAATAATTCGAGCGATACTTCCAGCGTCTTGGTTCTTTAAATTTTTAATTTCATCATTTAGAATTTTACCAATGGGGAAATCTGATTGTTTTACTAAATCATTAATCATTCCTTGCAACCCCATTTCTCTTCCATCATCTGGTGAATATATTCGAGTAATCCCGTACTTCATTAAATCTTTAATTTCCGCAGGAAGAATAACACCACCTCCACCTCCAAAAATTTTTATATGACTCGCATTTTTTTCTTTTAACAAGTCAAACATATATTTAAAATATTCATTATGACCACCCTGGTAGGAGGTCATTGCAATGGCATTTACATCTTCTTGTATAGCGCAATTCACCACATCTTCAACACTTCTGTCATGCCCCAAATGAATAACTTCAACTCCAATAGATTGAATAATTCTGCGCATAATATTAATTGATGCATCATGACCATCAAATAAAGAAGCCGCAGTAACAATTCTAACTTTATTGGTTGGTTTGTAAGGAGTAGTGTTTTTCATTTTTTTTGATAGTTTACTTTCAGCTAAATACTTTTACAGAATAATTATTGTTTATTAATAATATATGCCTTAAAATGACATTATTCGTAAAAAAATATGAATTTAGAATTGTAATTTACGAATTTTTCAAAAAATAGGTGTTTTATTTAGAGGTATATAAATTAATCGTTTTAAAAATGAATTATATTTGTAAGTATAATTATTTTTTAATCTTTTAGATACAAATGACATTCAAAGAGCTAATACAACAAGGTATACCAGATGTATTACCAGACAAAAAGTACTATGAAACTTCTATTAATCATGCTCCAAAAAGAAAAGATATTTTATCTAAGGACGAGAAAGAGTTGGCATTAAGAAATGCATTACGATATTTTGACGCTAAACATCATTCAATTTTGTTGCCTGAGTTTGCTGAAGAATTAGAAACATACGGCCGTATTTACATGTATAGATTTCGCCCTACCTACAAAATGTATGCAAGATCAATTTCTGAGTATCCAGGCAAATGTGAGCAGGCCAAAGCTATCATGTTAATGATTCAGAATAATTTAGATTATACTGTTGCTCAACACCCCCATGAACTAATCACTTACGGTGGTAACGGAGCAGTTTTTCAAAATTGGGCTCAGTATTTGCTTACTATGAAATACCTCTCTGAAATGACATCTAAACAAACTCTGGCTATGTATTCTGGACACCCTATGGGCTTGTTTCCATCAGGTAAAAATGCACCTAGAGTCGTGGTTACTAACGGAATGACCATACCTAATTATTCTCAACCAGACGATTTAGAAAAAATGAATGCCTTAGGGGTCAGCCAATATGGTCAAATGACAGCTGGAAGCTATATGTATATAGGACCTCAAGGTATAGTTCACGGAACTACCATTACTGTTTTAAATGCCTTTCGGAAGATAGGGAAATCACCTAAAGGGAATTTATTCGTAACAGCAGGATTAGGTGGTATGAGTGGAGCTCAACCCAAAGCAGGAAATATAGCTGGATGTATAACTGTTTGTGCAGAGGTTAATCCTAAAATTACACAGGTTCGACTAGATCAAGGGTGGATTGATGAAAAATTAGTTGATTTAGATAAGTTGGTTGCCAGAGTTAGATTAGCAAAAGAAAATAAAGAAACAGTATCTCTAGCTTATCTTGGAAATATTGTTGAGGTTTGGGAAAAGTTTCACGTTGAAAATATTCATATAGATTTAGGCTCAGATCAAACATCTCTCCATAATCCTTGGGCAGGAGGATACTATCCTTGTGATATTTCATTTGAAGATGCCAATAGTATGATGGCTAAAAATCCTGTTTTATTCAAGCAAAAAGTACAAGAGACTATTCGAAGACATGCTAGGGCAATTAATAATCATACTGCCAAAGGAACTTATTTTTTTGACTATGGTAATGCTTTCTTATTAGAGGCTAGCAGAGCAGGAGCAGATATTATGGATGAAAATGGTATTGATTTTAAATATCAAAGTTACGTTCAAGATATAATGGGCCCCATGTGTTTTGATTATGGATTTGGTCCTTTTAGGTGGGTTTGTACCTCTGGAAATCCAAAAGATTTACAAAAAACAGATCTCATAGCTTGTGAAGTTTTAGAAGAAATTAAGAAAAATTCTCCACCAGAGATTCAACAGCAAATGGCTGACAATATTCAATGGATTAAAGGAGCACAAGAAAATAAATTAGTTGTAGGGTCTCAGGCGAGAATACTATATGCAGACACTGAGGGAAGAATAAAAATTGCCAAAGCATTTAATAAAGCAATAAAAAAAGGAAAAATAGGTCCTGTAGTCTTAGGGAGAGATCATCATGATGTTTCAGGAACAGATTCACCTTACAGAGAAACATCAAATATTTATGATGGATCTAAGTTTACTGCAGATATGGCTATTCAAAATGTAATTGGAGATAGTTTCAGAGGAGCTACTTGGGTATCCATTCACAATGGAGGTGGTGTTGGATGGGGTGAGGTGATTAACGGTGGATTTGGCATGCTTATTGATGGTAGTAAAGAGGCATCTAAAAAAATAAAATCTATGCTTTTTTGGGATGTAAATAATGGAATAGCTAGAAGGAATTGGGCCAGAAATGAAGAAGCTACTTTTGCAATAAAACGAGCAATGAAAAATGAAAAAAAGTTAAAAGTCACCATACCTAATAAGGTAGATTTATCTTTATTTAATAATCTTTAAAAATTTACAACTATGAAAATATTAAAAATATTGTTTTTTTCATTGTGCGCAGTAATACTATTCTCTTGTTCTACAATAAAAGTTGTCTCGGATTATGATACTAAGGTAGATTTTTCAACATACAAAACATTTGCTTTTTATAAAAAAGGTATAGATAAAGCTTCTGTATCAGATCTTGATAAGAAACGAATTATGCGTGCTATAGAAAGTCAATTAGTTGAAAAAGGTTTTAGTAAGTCAGAAACACCAGATCTATTGATTAGTATTTTTACAAAATCCAGAGAACAAGTTAATGTTACTAACAATAACCTAGGTTATGGTTTTGGTTGGGGATATAATCCATGGTTTTTTGGCAGTAATAATCTTAATATTAATCAATATACAGAAGGGACTTTGTTTATTGACTTTATTGATAAAAATAAAAATGAACTCATTTGGCAGGGTATTGGATCAGGAGCTATGAAAATGAGTAATATTGATAAAAAAGAGGAACGCATTAATGAATTTGTGAATAAGATTATCTCAGCATATCCTCCTAAACTAAAAAAGTAGATAGCACATAAAATATTTTTTGAGTACTCTATGTTAGTTCTTTAAAGTATGCATAATAAAAAAATAGAATTTACCCAAGAAGATTTTTACTTCAATGAACAAGGGTATAGAGTTTTTACAGAAAAATATCATTTAAAAAGAGGGTATTGTTGTAAAAGTGGTTGTAAGCACTGCCCTTATGGATACAATAAAAACACAGATTCTTTCAATTAATCTATTTTGTTTGGTATTTGTATGGGTAGTTATTTATGTAAAATCAAATTCCTGTTTTATTTTTGAAAAAAATTAAAGATGCGACATAACCTAGTAATACTATTTTATTTTTTTTGTTTTCCTTTATTTTCTCAAAATATTGAGGATGACTTTGAAGGAAATGGTACTATTGATGAATGGGTAGGTGATGACTGCAACCTTAATAGCTCTTATGCAAACCCTTATATTGAAGGAATAAACACCTCTAGTAAGGTTTTAAAATACGATGATATAGGAGGGCAGTATGCAAATGTTCGTTTTGATACGAGTCAGAATTTAGATTTAACTACAAAAAACTCATTTACTTTTAAAATTTATGTGCCTTCAATTGGCTTGACAGGGAGTCAAACTAATAAAGTATCTGTAAAACTCCAAAATGGTTCTCTTCCTCAACCCTGGACTACTCAAAGTGAAATTATAAAGTATATTTCTTTAGATCAATGGCAAGAAATTACTTTTGATTTTGAAAATGATAATTATATCAATCTAGATCCTTCTTCCCCAGCTCCAATTACTAGAACAGATTTTAATAGAGTGTTAATTCAAGTAAATGGAGAGAATAATTATGATCATGTTGAAGCTTTTGTTGATGATTTTATTTTTGAAGAATCAGGTGCTAATGATGATGATCCTGTTTTTAATAATCTAGTTTGGTCAGATGAATTTAACTATTCAGGAGCATTAGACCCAAATAAATGGCATCATCAGGTTATTCCAATTATAAATGGTATAGATTGGGCCAATGGAGAACTACAACACTACACTAGTCGAATATCAAATTCATATGTGAATAATGGTTCATTAAAAATTAAAGCGATTAGAGAGAACTATACGTATAATAACTCAACCAAACCCTTTACTTCCGCTAGATTAAATTCAAAATTTGCATTTCAATATGGAAGGATAGATGTTAAGGCTAAATTACCATCAGAAGCCGGAACTTGGCCAGCAATATGGACATTAGGAGCTAATATTAATGAAACAGGAAATTATTTTGGCAGTACTTATGGAAGTGTTGGTTGGCCTGTTTGTGGAGAAATTGATATTATGGAACAAAATGGATGGAATAAAACCAATCTTATTGGTCATCTTCATTATTCCAATTCCAATACTAATAGTTATCAAAATGAGGGAGGTACTACATATATTGCTGATTCTAGTGGTCAATATCATATTTACTCACTAATATGGACAGAGAATACTATTCAAATTTTACTGGATGATGTTGTCTTTTTTGAAAGAGAAAACTCTCAGGAAATTCCTTACGATAATCCACATTATTTACTTCTAAACATAGCAATGGGTGGAAACTTAGGAGGTAATATTCCCAGTAATTTTTCCGAGGCAATCATGGAAATTGATTACGTAAGAGTTTATGAGGAAAGTTCTTTGTCTGCACAAGATTCAAGTTTTGAAGATTTGGCTATTTATCCAAACCCTACAGGCGACAACATTAGAGTGAAAGTTCCTAGTAATTTAATAGGAACAAAATTTAAAATTTATTCAACATTAGGTCAGAAATTAGCAACTTATACACTCTCTGAAACAGAGTCTATATTTGATATTTCTTCATTTAAATCTGGAATTTATTTTTTAAGATTTGAATCTAAATTGGGAGTATATACTAAAGAAATTATTAAAAAATAATTTGGGTAAAAATATCAGTTACAAAGTTGAATTAATTTAAAATTTCAGCCATTTCAGCTTGTAATTCAGCCGCTTTTTCAGAGGCAGCTTTAGCGAAATCTGCATCTTTTGAAGCATAAAGTATTCCACGAGAAGAATTGATTAATAACCCAACTTGATTATTCATTCCGTATTTACACACATCTTGCAAGTTTCCTCCTTGTGCACCTACACCAGGAACTAATAAAAATGCATCAGGAATAATTTTTCTAATTTCTGCTAAAAAGGATGCTTTAGTAGCACCAACTACATACATTAAATTTTCAGCATTTTTCCAACTTTTAGAAGTTTCTAAAACTTGTTTGTAAACTTCCCTTCCATTAATTTCTTTGGTTTGAAAATCAAAAGCCCCAGCATTAGAAGTAAGTGCTAGTAGAATAGTGTGTTTGTTTTTAAAGGCTAAAAATGGCTCTACTGAATCTTTTCCCATGTAGGGAGCAACAGTTATACTGTCAAATAATAAATCTTCAAAAAATGCTTTGGCATACATACTAGACGTATTTCCAATATCTCCTCGCTTTGCATCTGCTATTGTAAAAATTTCAGGATGTTTATCATTAATATATTTGATTGTTTTTTCTAGAGAGATCCAACCCTTAATTCCATAGGCTTCATAGAAAGCGGTATTGGGTTTGTAGGCGACACATAAATGATGAGTAGCATCAATTATAGCTTTATTAAATTCAAAAATAGGGTCATCTTTTTCTAAAAGAAAAGATGGAATTTTATTTAGATCTACATCTAAACCAATGCATAGAAATGATTTCTTTTTTTGAATCTGAGTTAGAATCTCTGATGTCGTCATCTGTCTTTTTAAAAGTTATACAAAGGTACATATTTTTGAGACTTTCTGTTATCTTTGTTTAAGAGTCATTCTATATGATACAATTTATAATTAATAAGTTTCTTTATGGGGTTTTAACACTTTTGGGAGTTGTTACTGTCATTTTCTTATTATTTAATGTTTTGCCTGGGGATCCAGCAAGAATGATGCTAGATCAGCGGGAAGATTCTGATCAACTTCAAAATATTAGAAAAAAATATGGCTTTGACCAATCTTTAACCACTCAATATCTTTATTATTTAAATGATGTATCTCCAATATCAATTCATTCAAATAAAACTGAAGATTACACTTCTTTAAATAAAGGGAAGTATTCATATAAGACACTTTTTATTATAGGTGAATCTACTCTGGTTTTAAAATACCCTTATTTAAGAGAATCATTTCAGAAAAATGGGAAAAAGGTGTCAGAGATTATATCTGAAACTCTTCCAAATACTGCTATTTTAGCACTATTTGCAATTTCTATAGCAATTGTTTTTGGAATCTTTTTTGGTATTTTATCTGCTATTCATAAAGACACTTGGTTTGATAGAGTAATTGCTGTAATTAGCACATTTGGTATGAGTGTTCCCTCATTTTTTTCTGCGATTTTATTTGCTTGGATATTCGGTTTTCTTCTTCATAATTATACGAGTTTAGAAATGACTGGGAGTTTATATGTTGTTGATGATTTTGGTGAAACAATAATTATACAATGGAAAAACTTGATACTTCCAGCTCTGGTTTTAGGAATTAGACCATTAGCTGTGATCATTCAATTAATGAGAAATTCATTATTAGAAGTTTTAGGGCAAGATTATATAAGAACCGCCAGAGCAAAAGGGTTAACAAAATATCAAGTAATAAAAAATCATGCGTTAAAAAATGCATTAAACCCAGTAATAACTGCAGTTTCAGGCTGGTTTGCTTCTATGCTGGCTGGAGCTGTATTTGTTGAATATATTTTTAACTGGAATGGGTTAGGAAAAGAAATTGTTAATGCTTTAAATACACTAGATTTACCCGTAATTATGGGAAGTGTTTTGGTAATTGCCACTTTGTTTATCATCATTAATATATTGGTGGATGTTATGTATAGTTGGTTAGATCCAAGAATTAGACTTAAATAAATAAAATGAAACAACTACGTTTATTATTCTTATTTCTTATCATAGGTTGTCAAAGCCCTAGTCGTTTTTCACAAGAAGCTTTAAATGAAAAATTTGTTAGTATATCAAAACAAGACGTAACATTTCAAAATATCTTATTAAAACACCAAGGAAATAAAATCTTAATAGATATATGGGCTTCCTGGTGTAGAGATTGTATAGTTACTTTATCAGAACTAAAACAATTACAACAAGAAAACCCTAAAGTTCATTTTGTTTTTCTTTCACTAGATAAAAGCAAAGAACGTTGGATAAAAGCCATAGATCGTTTGAAGATAAAAGGAGATCATTATTTTATGGCTGAAGGTAAAAAAGGAGCATTTGGGAAGTTTTTAGGCCTTTGGTGGATTCCTAGATATGTAGTGGTTGATGAATTTGGAGAAATTATAGTATTTAAGGCAACAAAAATTACAGATAAAAACATTCTTAAAGCCCTTAAAATTGAGTAATTTAGCCGCTTTTAAATTTATAAAAATATGAGAAATAATATCGTAGCGGGAAATTGGAAAATGAATAATGATGCAACACAAACAACCGCTTTAATTAACGATTTAAAAAAAGCTCTAGAGGAGGTTTCAATTAATTGTAGAGTTCTAATTTCACCTACATCTATTAATTTAACTTCTGCGGTAGCATTAACCAAAGATTCTGTAATTGAAGTTTCAGCTCAGAATATGCATCAAGCTAAAAATGGAGCTTTTACCGGAGAGATTTCTGCAGCTATGCTAAATGATGTGGGAGTAAAGTCTGTAATTTTAGGTCATTCAGAAAGAAGAACATATTTTGGTGAAGATGATCAAATCTTAACCGAGAAAGTAGCATCTGCTCTTGATAATAATTTGGAAATAATTTTTTGTTTTGGTGAATTATTAGAAGATCGTAAGTCAGAGAATCATTTTAAAGTTGTAGAACGTCAATTAAAAAATACTGTTCTTTCTTTAAGTGCCAACTCATGGGAGCATATTGTATTGGCATATGAGCCAGTCTGGGCCATTGGAACAGGAGAAACTGCAAGCCCAGAACAAGCTCAAGAAATGCATGCTTTTATTAGAAGTTTATTGGTAAGCACCTATGGCACATCTGTTGCGGAAAATATTTCCATTTTATATGGAGGAAGTGTGAAACCAACGAATGCCAAAGAAATTTTCTCTAAAAAAGATGTAGATGGTGGATTAATTGGAGGCGCTTCTTTGAAGGCATCAGACTTTACAGGGATTATCACTGCTTTTTAATACTTTTTTTATTGTAATGGACTCTATTTATATAGCTTATGAATTCTCTGTGACACCTAGAAATTTAGGTACTGAAATATTAATAGCTGAGCTTGGTCATGTGGGTTTTGAAAGTTTTGTTGAAAATGATAATGGAGTAACTGCTTATATTCAAAAACAAGAATGGAACTCTAAAATTTTAGATGATTTATATATTTTAGATTCAAATGAATTTAAAATTAAATACTCTCATCATGAAGTTATTCAAACGAATTGGAATAAAGAATGGGAGAAAAACTTTAAACCAATTCAAGTAGACGGGCAAGTTAGTGTTCGTGCTCCGTTTCATGAAAATCCTTCTTTGAAGTTTGATATAGTGATAGAGCCCAAAATGAGTTTTGGAACTGGCCATCATGAAACAACTCACATGATGATTCAACATTTATTAGCGCTAGATTTAGAAAATAAAAAAGTGTTAGACATGGGGTGTGGTACAGGGATTTTAGCAATTTTTGCCGAAATGAAAGGAGCTCAACCCACTGACGCAATCGATATTGATAACTGGTGTTATCAAAACTCAATAGAGAATGTTCAAAGGAACGCCTGCAAGCACATCACTGTCTTAGAGGGCGATTCTTCTTTATTGAAAGGAAAAAAATATGATGTCATTATCGCCAATATCAATAGGAACATTTTACTCTCTGATATGAAAATATATACAGATAGTTTAAATCAAGAAGGTACATTACTACTCAGTGGATTTTATAAAGATGACATGGTTATTATAGAGAGTGAAGTTGTTAAGCATGGGTTAGTTTTTGATAAAATGATTCAAAGAAATAGTTGGGTAGCATTAAAATACTTGAAATAGACAGGTTTTTTTGTAAATTTGAGATATGAGTACTAAAGAAAAAATTAAAGAAGAAATAGCTGTTCTGGAAAAGGAAGTAAATCAGCATCATATCGTATTGCACAACGATGAAGTAAACACTTTTGATTTTGTAATAAATTCTTTAATTAGTGTCTGCGAACACACAAAAGAGCAAGCAGAACAATGTACTTGGTTGATTCATTTTAAAGGAAAATGCACCGTAAAAACCGGAGAGCTCAAAGAGTTAGAACCTCGTTGCTCTAAATTATTAAGCCTTGGACTTTCTGCAGAATTAGTATAATATGGAAAATATATTTAGATACTTTGATTTTTCTCCCTTTATAAAAGATCAATCAAACGCTTTCAATGGAAATGAAATATCCTTTACAGAATTAAATTCAGAACACTTCTTGATTTTTGAAAAAGAGGAAGCTATTTTTAATTTATATGTGTCTAAATACTCCAAAAAATCAGATATAGGAAGTAATCCACCTGAAATTTTAGAACTTCTTGTTACTAATTATGACAAGAGTAACCCAGAACACAGAGTAGCCCTAAGAAGATATTTAGGATAGTAATTTCATCTGTTTTATTTTAAATTAACATCTTGTGATTTTTTAAAATTTATAAATTAAATTACAAATAGTTTTTTCCCTTTATCTATTTTTCTTCAATTGTAATCAAAATAATAGTTGTGTGTTTTTAGATGGTAATACTCATATGAAACATTTAATTTTATAACCATTTTTTTGCTATACACTAAATAAAAGCGCAGAAAATCTACTCGGTAGATAAAGACTAAAAGATAGGTCTGAAGATTTTTTTTGTGAGTTCAGGTTATAAGGCTATTTAGAAAAACAAATCTAAAATACATTTGATGTAACAAGAAAATCAATACACGATTTTTCAAGAATCAATGTGTAATTTCCTTTTCAATTGATATAAGAATTTCTCTAAAAATTAATAGTAGCTTATATTAACTATTGAATTTTCATCAGGACTATTGATATCATCAATGATAGTTATTTGTCTTGGATAATTGTCCTCATTGTAGTCATAGGCATATGTAATAGTTCCAGTTTCATCCCCAGCATTTATAGAATAGGAAGTGATATTATTATTTACATTTAAACCATTACCAATAAATCCCTCAACAATTAAAGTATATATTCTTGGTGTCATACCAACAATATTTTTATAAATGCCATTAGCATTGTCGTAAGTTATAGAGCCGTTATATGTCACTGTTACTGAATCTCCATTATTATCGGTATCTTGGTAAGTACTAACAAAACTTGTAATATTTTCATTATTATCTAATTGAAAGACAATTGTACCTTCATCCTCATAAATAGTGCCTTCCTCATTAATATAATTTTCGATCATAGTATTTGATGCATACGAAATGGAGGCTCTATCCTCAGAATCACAGTTGTTATTAGAATTATAATAACAATAATTCCAACCAGATAATCTTCCTTGAGCATCATATAAAAAGTTATATTGACCTGAATTATTTGATCCATAATATTCATCAACTCTCGAAATTAGATTATTAGTATATGTGAATTCATAAACCTGAGAATTTTGTGGACTATTATTTTGATATGAATAATTACTTGTTATAGAAGTTATCTTATTTTCATCATAAATAAATTGATCTGTGTAAACATAATCTGGATTTTCCCAATCTGTTGAGATAACTTCTGAGACTAATAAATTATTTCCTAAATTATCATCACCGATTTGTTCATCACTTTCAGATGAGCATGAAAATAAAACTATACTAAAAAGAATTAAATAAATTTTTGATTTCATATTTGGAAGATTTATTAATAATGTGTTGGAATGATTAACTAAAATCAAACATTATTTTCATAAAGATAATCTTTATTTTATTAACAAATTAATTAATCATTAAAAACAACTAATAAGTTTTTTTTATTATATTTAAATACTATTAATTTTAAATCATTAATTATGAATTCAAAAACAATTTTTACAATTTGCGCTACTTACAATCTAATTGTTGGATTGATGTTATATTTTATGGCTGAACAAATTGCTTTGCAAAGCGGAGCTGATGCTATAAGTTTAGAAGCTGCTGCTGGAGGAAATATGAATACAGCTACTGCATTTTTAGGGTTAGGTATTTTGACTTTTATGATTAGAGGAATAAAAGGGGAAGATGCTAAAAAAGGCCTAACTGGATGGGGTTTAGCTGGTTTTATAATCTTGTTGGATTTGGTATATAGAATGGTAACCAACGATAACTTTAGTCCACCTTTATACTTTTTAATTTCTGGAGCTTTAGTTGTCGCATTTTCATTTTACGGGGCATCTAAGTCTTAAATTTAAATAGCTAAAGAAATAATAAAATCAGTAAGTTTAAAAATAGCAATGAAAGTACTGGTTTTACTAGTTGCTATTTTTACTATTCATTCGTGACCATGACAGGATTATTTCATGATCCTGATAAAGCTCCGCTTTGGAAATAGTACAAACAAAAAAACGCTCAAGTAAGCTTGGCGATACGTAAAAAAGTCTTTCATTTATTTTGAGGAGTAGCTCCGCTGATCCTGACAAAGCTCCGCTTTGAAAATAGCACAAACAAAAAAACGCTCAAGCAAGCTTGGCGTTTTTTTTAATTGTACTATTTATTCGTGACCATGACAGGATTCAAACCTGTAACCTCTTGAGCCGTAATCAAGTGCGCTATTCAGTTGCGCCACATGGCCAAATTCGGGTGCAAATATAGTAGTGTTTTTCTGATTTTGAAAGCCTAGGCTGTCTTTTTTTATGAATTTATTTCTTTTTTAAAAGCATTCAGAATAGGTTGAGATTTCTCTAAATCTTTTGTAAGTATATATAATTCTACAGAATCCATTGATGAACCAAAACCAGCTAACCTTGCAGATTCTGGATGATTTTTAACCAAGGAGCTAATGTTGTTTTCTTCTAATAGGTTCCTTATGCTATTAATAATTATTAGTGAACTAGTGTAAATTTTTAAGTATTCTGTTTTCATAGTTGTAAATTTTAATCTAAAGAATTTAGAGTTACATAACTTCTCCATCCAACAATAACTAACTGAATTTTTGATGCTTTAGCAAGATCCAATCTTTTTTTTGTGAAAGAAGGAAGAATAGCTTTATTAAGCTTTGCTAATAGTTTAAAAATTTTTCTTTTCATTTAAAATAAGTTCTTTTTTCAAATATAGCTAAAAATAATAGTGTTATAATCATATTATTTTTTTGATAAGAAGGTGTATTAAAAAGTTGTTTTTGATACTAAGTAGCAAAACTCTAAAAACTTTAGCTTCATATCGATTGAATTCTAGAATATTAAAGCTGATAAAATAATAAGTGAAAGTTTAATGATTTTTAAGACAAATGTGGTCATTTTTTTGTTTTTTAAGATTAAATAATTAGTAATTCTAGAATTGTTTAATTAATATATACTATATAAACCCTGTCTCTTATACACATCTGACGCTGCCGACGAAGAGGATAGTGTA
>CAJXSU010000007.1 GCA_913061465.1 uncultured Flavobacterium sp. | reverse complement strand
GTGGCGGAATTGGTAGACGCGCTGGATTCAAAATCCAGTTCTTTCGGGAGTGTGGGTTCGATTCCCACCTCGAGTACGAATAAATAAAAAGCAAGCGAAAACATAAAGCTTGCTTTTTTGTTTTTGTGAGGTTTTGATTTTCAAAGCGACGCTTTGAGGAAAAACAACCGAAGGGCGTTAATCCCACCTCGAGTACAAATTATCCCCAAGAATAAATTATTATTCTTGGGGATATGTTTTTTTACTCAACCGCTAAAGCCAAATTATTATTATTTTTTAATTTAAATTAAATAACTACGCTATGTAGCTTATTGAAACCTTGTGGAGTCTAAATTTCCTTAAGTGCTTTTTTTAGTGATGACTGTGCAGATAAGATTATATTTATGTACATATCTTTA
The DNA here is from genome assembly GCA_913061465.1 of uncultured Flavobacterium sp. Lineage (GTDB taxonomy): Bacteria > Bacteroidota > Bacteroidia > Flavobacteriales > Flavobacteriaceae > Polaribacter. The sequence goes on along the minus strand of CAJXSU010000007.1, from coordinate 54,978 downwards.
TGCTTGTCAGAATCTCTTTGTCGCATATCATTTACCACGTTAAACTCATTATCAGTTATTACACCAATTTTTAATAGATATTTAGCTTCTTCAATTGAATTATTTTGGGGTTTATAATATTTCGTTTTAATCTGTGATTTGAATTTATTAAATTCTTCTTTTGTAATAACATTATTTTTAAGCTCTATATTTTTGAAATCAATTAAATCTTTAATTTCATTGACTTTAGTTTCAAAAGAATCTGTTAGATTTTCACTGATAAAAGTTAATGCAAATTGGCTCATCATTAATGTTATTTTACCTATTTCTAAAGTAAAATCCATTTTTTTTTGCCCTGCTGTATCTAATTTACCATTAAAATAATTACGAGAATATTTCAGTTGCGAATCATCAATATTAAGCAGCTCGTCTTGTAGTTGAGTATATATGTTTTTGACTTGAGAAAATGTCATCTGCTTTAGATTTACCTTAGTATAGTATTTGACATTATGCTTTATTAGGTTTTTTGGCTTATTATATGATGATGTTCTAGATTTTGTTTTACGGGTTATTTTAATTTCAGGAATGTCTGCGGATTTTGAATTTTTTGCAGCTTTATCTATTCTTCCAGATTTTGCAGAGGGAGCCATTTTTTTTAATATAGTAGCAACTATAATAAGTGAAAAAAACACAATTAACCCTACAGAAAAAGCAAAAATAAATGGTGAATCTCTAAAAAAATTAGATGCTACAAAAATTCCTACTCCAGCTAAAATAAATATAAGAATGCTAAAAATACATCCTAGGCCTGAAGCTATTCCGTTTTTTTTGTTATCAAGATTATTCATTGTTTAATTTTTGTATAAATAAAACTACAATATAATTTAAAAAACCGAATTTGGGATTATATACTTATTGTTAAACTCCCTCAACTTTTTTAAATCTTTCAAGAAACAGTTCGATAATTGGAGTACGTTGTGTACGAATAAATAAAAAGCAGGCGAAAACATAAAGCTTGCTTTTTTTATTTTTGTGAGGTTTTTATATCGTTAAGAATGATTACAAAACCGTCTGAAATGATTCCGTTACATTATTAAGTAAGTAGAAAAATAAAAACAATATTATGATGTAAAGTAAAATACCGAGTGAGGTAACTGACAAGTACTTTAAATACTTTAATTTTTTGTTGTGTTTTTTATTTTTTCTAGTTTTCATATGGTTATAATATCGAGTGATATAAATTAAAACTAGGAGGTATACAAAATTGTTCTAAATTTAATAAAATATACTTTACATAGGTTAAGAAATTTATTTATAATTAATTCTCTTTAATCAAATTCACAAACATACCCTATGCTATTCATGCAATAAATAACAAGTAGCAACTTTGAAATAAAATAGGTAAGAATTCAGTTTTACTTTTTTGAACTCTTATTAGGATAGTTCTCTTCTTTTTGTTTTCGGGAAGAATAAATGATATTCCATATGGTTAGTCCCATATATGTTGCAAATATAATTGCGCCTACTATGAAAAATCCTATGCTCATGTTGTTCTTCTTTGTCTAATTGCTATTGCAAATAATAATATTGTTCCTGGCCAATGTGCTGAGTATTGTGCCTCTTCTGTCATTCCCATTACCCCGTAACCTACAGAATACAATAGACAAATAAATGCTAAAATAATAGGATACCACTTTGTAATAAAATTTTTCATTTTTTTATATTTTTTGTTTTGCTAATTTATTTTTGTTTTCTAATATACAAATTTGGTGAAGGTTTTAATCATAATTTAACTATTTGAGAGAAAAAATTAGTTTTTTTAAAAAAATACTATTTGAAGTCTGTTTTATATCTTTGAAGACTTAAAATTTTTATTTTGGATGATTTCATATTGTATTTTAAATTAGGTCTAAATCATGTGCTAGACATTTTAGCCTATGACCATGTCTTATTTATTGTTGTGTTAACTATTATCTATAATTTTAATCAATGGAAAAAAGTGGTTTGGTTGATTACTTTTTTTACGCTTGGGCATACTATGTCATTAACCCTAGCTACTTACGATATTGTTCATGTGCCTGTTAAAATTGTTGAGTTTTTAATCCCCGTAACTATATGTATTACTGGATTTTACAATATGCTAATACCTTCTAGGCCCTCAGGTGGAAAAGAAAAAATCATATTTTCCTTTGCATTATTTTTTGGATTGGTTCATGGTCTAGGATTTTCAAATTATTTTAGATTACTAATTGGAAAAGAAGATGATAAAATTTTACCTTTGATAGAGTTTGCCTTTGGTATTGAAGCTGCCCAAGTAGTAATTGTTTTGTGTATTTTAATACTTGGCATGTTACTACAAAATATTTTTAGAGTTAGTAAAAGAGATTGGATATTAGTTGGCTCCTCTATTGTTATTGGAATTGCTTTCCCTATGGTAATTAATAGAATATTTTGGTAAATAATTAACGTACTCATTTTTTAAATCTCACTATTTTTAATCCAATGAATTCTAAACAACATAAATACGATATTGCTTACCTTAAAATGGCTCGTGAATGGGCAAAACTATCGCATTGTAAAAGGAAGCAAGTAGGAGCTCTGATTGTAAAAGACAGGATGATTATTTCAGATGGCTTTAATGGAACTCCTTCGGGTTTTGACAATTGTTGTGAAGATGAAAGTGGGGTCACTAAGTGGGAGGTTCTCCATGCAGAAGCCAATGCAATATTAAAAGTAGCGTCCTCGACACAATCTGCTGCTGGGGCAACCTTATATATTACTTTATCACCTTGCCAGCAGTGTAGTAAACTCATTCACCAAGCAGGAATTACTCGTGTTGTTTACTCTAAAGAATATAAAGATACCTCTGGAATTAAATTTTTAGAAAAAGCAGGAGTTGAAACTCAATATTTACCAGTAGATGAGCAAAAATAATTTCCCTATTTATCTCTCATTGGCAACTGTTTTTGGTGTCTTGATAGGAATCTTTATGAATGGAAACAGCAACGGGTTTGCTTTGAATTCTAACACTAAAAATGAAGCAAAAATAAGGCGCCTGATGGATTACATAGATCAAAACTATGTAGATACCATAAACACCTCCAACCTATTAGATGATGCCATATCAGATATGTTGGGTAAGCTTGATCCTCACTCTGCTTATATTCCAAAAGAAAACTTACAGGATATTCAAGAGAGAATGCAAGGAAAGTTTGTTGGTATTGGAATACAGTTCAGAATTATTAATGACTCTGTAACTGTTGTTGAACCTATTAAAGGAGGGCCAAGTATTAAAGCAGGAATTAAAGCTGGTGACAGAATAATTATAGCTGATAAGGATACTTTATCTGGGAAAAAATTGAATGCAAACGATATTCCAAGATTTCTGAAAGGGACATCAGGTACAGATGTAAATTTAAAGGTCTACAGGAAAACTACAGATTCTTTATTTAATCTTCTTGTAACACGAGGTGATGTAAATATTAAAAGTGTAGACCTCTCTTATATGATAAACAATCATATTGGCTATATTAAATTAGATCGATTTGCAAGAAATAGTTATCGAGAATTTAAATCTGCCCTAACCAGGCTTACTGCTCTAGGAATGAATGATTTAGTTCTTGATTTAAGAGGTAATGGTGGTGGTTTTATAGACATTGCTAATGATATTGTTGATGAATTTTTAGAAGACGATACTCTTATTGTATTTACCAAAAATAATAAAGGACAAATAGAAGAATATTTCGCAACAAAAGGTGGTGCTTTTGAAAAAGGAAAACTTTATGTTTTAATAGATGAAAACTCTGCTTCTGCCTCGGAAATTGTTGCTGGAGCTTTACAAGACAATGATAAGGGAACTATCATAGGTAGACGCTCCTTCGGGAAAGGATTAGTTCAAGTAGAAATGGAATTAGGAGATGGTTCTGCAGTTCGATTAACCACTGCTAGATACTATACCCCAACAGGAAGATCTATCCAAAAGCCATATACGAGAAATGGAGATGTAAATTATAGTAGAGATTATCAAAAAAGAATTTTAAGTGGAGAGTTATTGTATAGAGATAGTATTCAAATTAATGATGCTCTTCGATATGAAACTCCAAAAGGAAAATATGTATACGGAGGTGGAGGAATTATACCCGATATCTTTGTAGGTATAGATACTACTGGTTATCTGAATAACTTTTTATATAACAGTATTACTAACTTTTCTTTTGACTATGTAGATAAAAACAGAAAAGCCCTAAATACACTTTGGACACTAGACCTGTTTCTTGCTGATTTTGATAAAGACAATTCAATTTTAGAATCTTATCTTGAGTTAATTCCTTATAAGCCATCTAAAATTGATGAAATTAGTTCATATTCAACGAATACAAAAGCAAAAATTAAAACCTATGTAAAAGCTACAATTGCAAGAGAGATTTTTGGAGATGAAGGGTTTTACAGGAGTATTCAAAAAGATGATGCTATGCTTCAAAAGGTGTTAGAATTGGATGCTAAAAAAGAATAGTGTTACTTTGCACCTCATGACTACCATTACTACATCTGCTAATAAAAAAATATATTTCGCATCTGACCAACATCTAGGAGCCCCAACAGCTGAGGCTAGTCTTCCCAGAGAAAGAAAATTTGTTGCCTGGCTGGATACTATAAAAGAAGATGCAGGAGCTGTCTTTTTATTGGGAGATTTATTTGATTTTTGGTTTGAATATAAAACTGTGGTTCCTAAGGGTTTTGTTAGAGTCTTAGGGAAACTTGCAGAACTTAGAGATGCTGGAATAGATATTTACTTCTTTGTAGGAAATCATGATTTATGGATGCGTGATTACTTTCAAAAAGAATTAAACATCCCGGTTTTTCATGAGCCACAAGAGTTTGAAATTAATGAAAAGCTTTTTTTAATAGGTCATGGAGACGGATTAGGTCCTGAAGACCACGGATACAAACGCATGAAGAAAGTATTTACCTTTCCGTTTTTTAAATGGTTATTTAGGTGGCTTCATCCAGATATTGGAGTAAGGCTAGGGCACTATTTTTCTGTTAAAAATAAATTAATTTCGGGTGACAAAGACGCCAGTTTTTTAGGAGAGGAAAATGAATGGCTAGCACTATACTGCAGAAAAAAACTACTAGAAAAACATTATGATTTTTTTATTTTTGGTCATAGGCACCTTCCTTTAGAAATTAAATTAAACAGTTCTAGCTCCTATATTAATCTTGGAGATTGGATACAGTACTTTACTTATGGAGAGTTTATGAAAACCTTTAAACTTAAAGAATTTTAAATAGTTTCTTTAATGAATTTTATAAGTTGTTGTACCCCTTTATAGATACTTATACAGTTTTCCTTGATAAATAACTCGTCTATCTCTTTACCTTTTTCGAAAGCTTTCATAACCTTTTCCCCATTAAAATCTACAAACGCCATTCTAAAGAATAGCTCATTAGGTTTGAATCCGAAATCAGAGCCTGGCAATAATGCAACACCATAATTATTCAATAAGTGATGAGACAGTTTAGCACTAGTATCTAGTTTAAGAAGCTTTAAAAGGATTTTGAAATTTTCAAAACCAATCATCATATAGAATGATCCCTGAGGAACTGTACATTGAATAGAACATCTAGACAACTCATTATAAATATAAGATGAGATTCCATCTAAAATAGCAGTAGAAGTAGCAACATAATGTTGTAGTTCTTTAGAATATTCATAAGCCTTAAGCGCTGCAAATTGAACCGGGGAAGACACACAGCTGAATGTTTCACTAAACAAAGAAGAGTAAACAACAGAAAGATCATCAAGTTCTTTTGGTAATGACATAAACCCTAAACGATAGCCACCAGCAGAAAACACTTTACTTAACCCTCCAAAAACAAGAGTCCCTTCGGGATAAAACTTTGAAATACTAGGAGAATACGTATTTGAAAAATTTATTTGAGAATAGATTTCATCTGAAAACACGATTACCTTATACTTTCTACAAACTGCTGCCAGAGATTCATATTCTGCATCTGAATATATGGCTCCTGTTGGATTATTTGGAGAGTTTAAAACAAGTATATGTTCTTTATGAGAGCTTTCACTTAAATACACTTCTAAGCAATTTGACGTGAGTTTAAAATTATCCTCTAAAGCAGTTTCAAGAATACTATAGGTACCTCCCTTAGATTTAATTTGTGGGATATAACTAACCCAACTTCCTTTTGGAATTATAAAATGACCCTCAACTATTAAAACAGATTGGTACAATAGCTCCTTACTTCCAGGGCCTATAAAAATTAAATCTGATGCTCTTTGAATTCCCTGATGTTCTGATAGAAAATTTGATACTTGATGTCTTAATTTACTTAAGCCATTTACAGGTAAATAATGATTATTGCTAGCATTGTTTTTTAATTCTTCGACAATACTATTGTGAATAGGAAAAGGCGATTGCCCAAAACCAAAATGAGTAACCTGTTCACCTTTTTTTCGTAACTCTTTTACTTTTTCATTAATTAAAAGAGTTGCAGAAGGTTTTAATTCTGAAATATTTTTATTGATTCTCATAGGTGAAAAATAAAAAAAAGAGACCTATTAGGTCTCTTTTTTTTATTAAAAGTTGTAAACTTTTTATGAAGGGTCTTCAGTATAGAATGTGTAAGAAACATTTCCATCGCCATCGGTACTTTTAGTAAGCCATAATTGCCAACCAAAGTCTTGAGCGTTAATGGTAAATGAAAAATTACCTCCTGCTGTTACTATATCAAAATTTATATCTACTGGATTAGAAAAAGTATTATTAGGCCATTCGAATACCCATAAAGCATAATTTCCATCAGCTAACATATCACTAACATTTTCTTCATTGGTAATTCCTGCACTAGAATCTAATGTATTTCCAGCCCAACCCCAAGAAGATGTCATCGCATCTAGATCTAGATCTAAATCTTGATTACCTTCCCATGTCATTTTTGCACTAAAAAACCCTTGTCTCATCAACCTAACAGAAGTATTTCCAATTAAGCTAGTTGTAAAGTTTCTAGCAGCAGCATTCACAACAATAAAATTCGAAAGAATTATATCGTGAAAATTATCAGCAGGTTCAAAATCTACTGAAATTACAAGAGTATTATCTCCGGTACTAGCAGATGAAATAGTTGTTGCACCACCATCTAAAGAGTATTCTATTGAAGAATAACTAGGTAAATCTTCTGAAAAATTAATGACTAAGTCATAACTTGTAGCATCATCTTCAACACCAATGATGTCTACTTGCTGAGCTAATGAAGCCGAGAGCTCCTTCATTGGCAATACCGATACTGCATCATCATCATCTACATTACATCCTACGAATGTAAAAACAGCTAATAATACAATACTTAATTTATATATATGTTTCATTTGTGTATGTTTTAATATTGAATAATAGTATACGTTACTTCAGTTCCATTTGTAGACTTTGTGATCTCAATGGTATTTCTAAAATCAGAATAAAATCCTGCTGCATTTTCTAATGTTCCGAAAAAAGGGTAATTGGTTTCTACTGGATGAGATACTACTTCAAACTCAAGCAACCAATCAATTGCAGAACTTGCTACAGACCATGGTGCTATTACAAAAATGTATTGCCCATCAGGTGCTGCCGCCGGAAGCGTTAAAAATTCAGGAGACTGATCAAAATTTTGACTTATATCAATGAAACCTTGAGTAGCAACAGAAAATAAACCAGCATCTAAATCACTAAATCCAGCCCAAGCGAAAACCATATTCAAAGGACCTACTTCCGTAACTACAGAAAAAGGTAAACTGTCAGTAACATCTACAGTTCTTTTAATATCGCCTGGCGTTAGGTAATAATCAAAATTACCTCCAAAATCAGCATCTAATATTTCAATAGTTACTGTTTCTACATCTGTTCCCTCTGGAACACCGTCATCAGAAAAACTAACAACAACATCAACTGATGTTTCTCCTGCAGGTATTGTTACAGTTTCTGGAAAACTAGTTCCGTCTATAGTACCATCTGAAGAACTTGCTCCTAATGTAATTTCTGTAGCAACAGGTAGTGGATTTGTACTTATACTGATTGTAAACGTAGTTGCGTTGGTATCAGAACTCTCTAATACAAGTTGACCATCATTGTCGTCTGTAAATCCAAGATTTATTTCACTTGTGGGATTCAAAGTTCCCGGGTTTGTTACACTATCTACATCATCCTGTCCACACGAAACTAAAAGTGTGATGGAGAATAATAATGCTAAATATTTAATATTTTTCATATTATATAGGTTTTTATTTTATAATTTAAATTTTAATCTAGCAAAAACAGTTCTACCGTTTATTCCAAACTGAGAAGTAACACGTGGGTATATAAAGTTATTTCCGCTTGTTAAGTTAGAAGGACTTGCGTCAGGGAATACATTAAAAATATTACTTGAACCTATAGTTAAAGTCATATTTTCAGAAACATCATAACCAAAAGACATATCAGTTAAAACTTTTCCTCCAAATTCTGGATGAATATCAACTGCAGTATCATTAATAGTTTGACTAGGTGTAGTATCAGGATTAATTACTGATCCAAAGAATGAATTTCTTAAAAAGAAATTCCATTTATCTCCTCTTAACATATGTCCAAGATTTGCTTTAAATCTAGGAGTTGCTTTTTCTAAGAAATAAGATTCTCTTTCACCAAAGTATGTGCTTGCTTGAGAAGCTAATACTGTAGATGAGTTTATCTCATCAACTCTTTGTGTGTAAGCAAAAGTTACTGCCAAATCACTTGACAAAGTTAACTCGCCTACATTGTCTTTATGTGAAACTACAATATCAAAACCTCTTGTTTCAGTATCAATTGCATTGGCAAAGAAACGAGCAGATTCTGCATCTGTAACAATTCCATCAGGAATTGAGAAGTTACCTGTTAATACGACTCTATCATCAACTCCAGTAAAGAAAGCATCTACTGTTAAACTAAGATTAGCATCTGGTATTTTAGCTGTAACACCAAAACTTGCGCTAAAAGACTCTTCTTGTTTTAATTCCGGAATTCCTAAAGCACCAGCTATTTGACTATCATTTGAAAAAGTTCCTACTTCATAAGGAACCCCTGAAATAAAGTTAGTACTTATTGTATTAAAGTTTAATTGAGCTAAAGATGGAGCTCTAAAACCTGTACTTGCAGCTGCTCTTAAATTTACATTGTCATTTAACTTTACGATTCCTGCTAATTTCCAGTTGAAAGTAGATCCGAAGTCACTGTAGTTTTCATATCTAACAGCTCCTGAAAGGAATAAGTTTTTGTTAACATCTAATTCTAAATCTCCATAAAAGGCATAACTATTTCTAGTTGCGTTTCTCTCATTTGAAGGTCTAAAACCTGGGAATACTTGGATTCCACCAGCTCTTGATCTTCCGAAGAAATCTACTACCTGAGTAGCAGCATTTCCATCCCAGATATCTCCATTAACATCGTATGTTGCCCAAGACTCTTCTTGTCCAGCAGAAATATCATATGCTTCCATTCTGTATTCAGAACCAATTGCAACGTTTAATCCAGACATTACATCATCATAGAATTTTGTTAAATCTAAATTGGTTGTGTTTTGTGCAAAAGAAAATCCTCCAGCATAAACCTCTAATGGTGAAGCTTGCTGTAAACTTGCGTTACTTGAATTTCCAATATTGAAATCAAAAGAGTTTTTACCGTAAGTATTACTGAAATCTATATCCCAATCTCCTTTTTTACCTTTAATACCAACAGCGATAGATTCATCATTTACAATTGAATTTATTTCTGGAAGCATTCCTGCAGGATACAATCCTGTGAAAGCTCTCGATTGAGCTGGTCTTCTGTAAAAACCTGCTGCATTACCTCTTCTATGACTTATACCACCAAAGGCATAAAAACTGAAATCATCATTAAGTCTTAGCTCCATGTTAGCCATGAACTTTCCGTTTCTTAATTGTGATTGACCAACTCTCATGCTAAAGTCTTGTCTTGTAAGACCCCTAGTAACTAATTCATCCTCTGAAGTATTAAAGTTTAATAAACCTCTTAATTCGTCTATTGAACTAGCCGCATTAATTTGATTTTTTAATGAAAAAGGGAAATAAGTAACTCCTTGTGCAAATGTTTGAATTTGTGATAAAGAATATTGTGTAATATCTGAACCATATCCAGAATTTAACCCTACCCATTCTACAGAATTACTTGCATCAAATATTTGACCAGAAAACCCTTCGGCACCAGCTCTGTATGATGGAGCTCTTGTTGACATAGACCCAGTAAAGTTGATGAAACTACCTTTATCATCTAAAGGAATTCCATAATTTACATCAAATTGAAAGCTTTCACCATCCATACCACCACTCTGGTTGTTTGTTTGGTCTCCCCAGTTTGATCCTTGATTTACTTGAAACTCTAATCCTTCATCGCTTTTTAGTACGATATTAATTACACCTGCAATGGCATCACTACCATACTGTGCTGATGCACCATCCTTTAAAATCTCTATTCTTTTAATAGAAAACGAAGGGATAGTATTCATATCTGTACCAACACTTCCTCTACCAACTGTACTGTTTACATTTACCAGTGAAGTATTGTGTCTTCTTTTTCCATTTACTAAAACCAATACTTGATCCGGACCCAAACCTCTTAAGGCTGCTGGATTAATATGGTCTGTACCATCAGATACAGTTTGTGAAGTAGAGGTGAAAGAAGGTGCTACATAATTTAAAATATCATTGACAGAAACTTGAGGTCCTGAGCTAATTAGCTCTGCGACATCGATTACATCAACTGGAACTGGCGTGTTTGATACAGTTCTATTTTTATTTCTAGACCCAACCAATACAACTTCATCTAAAGCAAGATTGCTATCTTCTAAGACGATGGTTACATAACTAGCATCTACAATACTTTTTTCAACAGTCTTAAATCCTAAAGAAGATACAGAAATTGTTGTTGGCATTTTCTTAACATCTAAAGAAAACTCACCATTCTCATTAGTTGTTGTACCATTTGTGGTTCCTTTTTCTACGACATTCATAAATGATAAAGCTTCTCCGCTTGTATCAGTTACTTTTCCTTTAATTGTTTGGGCGCTAATTGAAACTGCACCAGCAAACAAAAACATAACCGTAAAAAATTTTAATAAGTTATTTTGTTTCATATAAGTGTAATTGATTGATAATATCTGCAAATGTTGCTTTTTTTTTTGTTAAAAACAAAAAAATACAGGCTTAATATGATGAGTCTCACCTTGTATAATTTAAAATTTTGTTTAAAAAAACTGAAAAAAACCCATTACAACTAGCTTTAACCTATTTTTAACAATGATAAAAAATCGAATAGTGTAGATTTGTTTTCGATTTTTTTAACTTTCAAACTAATGATATAATGGAGATAGATATAAGGTCAATTAATGAAAAAATAGAACGAGAGAGTGCTTTCGTAGACCTTCTTACCACTGAGATGAACAAGGTAATTGTTGGTCAAAAAGAAATGATAGAACGCTTGCTTATAGGGCTATTAGGAAATGGTCATATTTTACTAGAAGGTGTTCCTGGGTTAGCAAAAACACTAGCCATTAATACACTCTCAAAAGCCGTACAAGGCTCTTTTAGTAGAGTTCAATTCACACCAGATTTATTACCTGCCGATGTGGTAGGTACTATGATTTACAATATGAAGGACAATGATTTCTCTATCAAAAAAGGTCCAATTTTTGCAAATTTTGTCTTAGCCGATGAAATTAATAGAGCTCCTGCGAAAGTACAATCAGCTCTACTAGAGGCCATGCAGGAACGTCAAATAACAATTGGAGATACTACTTTCAAATTAGATCAACCCTTTCTGGTGATGGCTACACAAAACCCTGTTGAACAGGAAGGAACATATCCTTTACCTGAAGCACAAGTAGACCGTTTTATGCTCAAAACTGTTATTGATTATCCAAAACTGGCAGATGAGCAAACCATCATGAGACAAAATTTAAATGGTGGTTTTGCAAACGTAAACCCAGTAGTTTCCATTGCTCAAATTTTAAAAGCAAGAGAAGCCACGAATGAAGTTTACATGGATGAAAAAATAGAAAAATATATTTTGGACATTATCTTTGCAACTAGATATCCTGAACGCTACAACCTCTCTCAACTCAAGCCACTGATTAGTTTTGGTGCTTCACCAAGAGGGAGTATAAATTTGGCAAAAGCAGCCAAATGCTATGCTTTTATTAAAAGAAGAGGTTACGTAATTCCTGAGGATGTAAGAGCAATAGTTTACGATGTTTTGAGACATAGAATAGGAATTACTTATGAAGCTGAAGCTGAAAATATTTCGTCAGTAGATATTATTAACTCAATAATTAATGAAATAGAGGTTCCATAGCAACTGATGTTTACGAGATTACAACTAAGTTTAAAAAAATTGTTTTTAAACAGTTTTAAGGAGGTTCAAAAAATTATTTAGTTTACCTAGAAATAGTGTTTACATCATGGATACTAAAGAAATTCTAAAAAAAGTAAGAAAAATTGAAGTTAAGACTAGGCGTTTGTCTGATCATATCTTTGGTGGGGAATATCATTCTACCTTTAAAGGTAGAGGAATGACATTCTCTGAAGTAAGAGCTTACCAATTTGGGGATGATGTAAGGGCAATTGACTGGAATGTAACTGCTCGTTATAATGAACCTTTTATTAAGGTATTTGAAGAAGAAAGGGAACTTACCATGATGCTTATGGTTGATGTATCTGGTTCTGAAAGTTTTGGAACTTCAAATCAATTTAAAAAAGATACCATTACAGAAATTTCTGCCACATTAGCTTTTTCTGCAATTCAAAATAATGATAAAGTTGGTCTTATCCTTTTTTCGGATACAATTGAGTTATTTATCCCTCCAAAAAAAGGAAAAAGCCATGTGCTAAGAATAATACGAGAGCTAATAGAATTTAAACCCGAAAGTAAAAAGACAGACATATCGGAGGCATTTAAATATCTCTCTAATGTTATGAAAAAGAAGGCCATTGTTTTTATGTTATCTGATTTTATGGATGATGATTACGAAAAAACTCTAAAAATTGTTGGTAACAAACATGATATCACGGGAATCCGAGTGTATGACAAACATGATGAAAAAATTCCTAATCTTGGAATGGTTCCCATGTTAGATGCTGAGACAAATACAGTTCAACTCATCAATACGAATTCTAAAAAGGTTCGAAATAATTATAAAAAAGCTGCTTTGCGCCTCTCAGATTATTTCAAAACTACCTTCAAAAAAAGTGGTTCTGGAACCATAGATACAAGAGTAGACCAAGATTACGTGAAAAAATTATTAGGGTATTTTAAACATAAAGGGAGATAACACAAATGAAACTAAAAATTCTTTTTTTTCTCTTACTAATAAGTTCGCTTACTTATGCTCAAAAAGTAAGTGTAGCAACAGACACAACCAATATTAGAATTGGAGAACAATTCTTGTTTAAAATTGTAATTAAAGATACTGCTAACGTTATTTTCCCTGAAAAACTAGAAAACTTAATAAGCTTAGAAGTTGTAGAGGATATAAAAATTGATACTTTTAAAAACAGCCTCATTAAAAAATATTTGATGACTGGATTTGATAGTGGGGCCTTCTACATACCCACACAACAAATTTTCATCAAAAACAGGGCTTATCTATCCGATTCTGTATTGATAAATGTCGCTACAGTTGTAGTGGATACTACTAAACAAAAAATGTTCCCAATTAAGGCCATCCAAACCGAACCTTTGGTTTATGATGATTTTAAGCCTTATATTATATGGGTAGTCTTAGCACTTTTATTAATCGGTTTATTCATCTATTACTTGAAAAACCGTAAAACCCCAGAAATCAAAGAAGTAGAAATTATTAATACATTACCTCCTTTTGAAGAAGCCTTAGAAAAACTTCAAGAACTAGACAATAAGTTGTTGTGGCAAAACAATGAAATTAAAAAATACTATAGCGAACTTACTGAGATTGTACGTGTGTTTATAGAAAAAGAATTAGAGATCCCTGCTCTAGAAATTACAACTCATGAGTTAGTTTCTCTTCTTTCTGATTATAATAACCCAAAAAATATTAAGCCTGCTAAAGAAACTATACGTAAACTGAATGCGCTCTTACAAGAAGCAGATTTAGTCAAGTTTGCAAAATCTACTCCGCTTTCACATGAAATTGAAGAAGACCGAAGAGATGCAGAAAAGGTATTAAATGACCTAAAACCTATTCCATTAATAGAAGAAATAAAAGAAAATGAATTGGAATAATTTTGAATTTAACAACCCAGAATTTTTATGGCTTTTAATTCTAATCCCTATAACAGCTGTTTGGTTCTTTTTTATGCGTAAAAAGGAAACTGCTGTTTTAACTGTATCTAACTTAAAAGGCTTTCATACAAAAAACAATATTTTACCAAAACTTAAACCCTTACTCGCAGTTATCAGACTAACCGCATTAACCTTAATAATTGTTGCCTTAGCAAGACCTAGAAACGTTGCTGTTAGCACAAAGATCAAAGCCAATAAAGGTATAGACATAGTAATGGCCATAGACGTTTCTGCTAGTATGCTAGCTAAGGATTTAAAGCCAAACCGTCTGGAAGCCCTCAAAGTAGTAGCAACAGATTTTGTAAATAGGAGACCTAATGACCGAATAGGTATAGTTGTATATGCTGGTGAAAGTTTTACACAAACTCCAATAACTAGTGATAAAAGAATTACGAAAAGAACCATTTCAGAAATTAAATGGGGGCAGCTAGATGGAGGAACTGCAATTGGTATGGGGCTTGGTTCCGCTGTTAACAGGTTAAAGGATAGTAAAGCCAAAAGTAAAGTGATTATTCTCCTAACTGATGGGGTTAACAACTCAGGTTTTGTAGACCCAAAAACAGCAACAGAACTAGCAAAAGGTTTAAATATTAAAGTCTATACTGTAGGTATAGGCACAAACGGGATGGCAGACTTTCCAGTAAGTAGAGATGCCAGGGGAAGATTACAATTTAGAAAACAAAAGGTAGAAATAGATGAAGAACTTCTTCAATTTATTGCAAGTGAAACCCAAGGACAATATTTTAGAGCTACAGACAATACCAAGCTACAAGAAATTTACGATGAAATTGATTTGCTAGAAAAAACTAAAATTGAAGAATTCAAATATTATAACTATCAAGAAAAATATAGATTTTTAATTTTTCTTGCCGGTGGATTATTATTGTTAGAATTTGTGTTGAAAAACACATTGTTTAGAAGTTTTATATAATGTTATACAGATTAGAGGAGCCCATATATTTTTATTTATTTACAACAATTCCAATACTTGTTGTAATTTTTCTAGTGGTGTTGTGGTGGAAAAAAAGGACTCAGAAAAAATTCGCTTCTTCAGATTTATTGACAAAATTAGCGCCCAATTACTCCGTGTTTAAATCTGCATTAAAACTTTTGTTTTTTATCTTAGGAATATCATTTCTTATTCTAGCTTTAGTAAATCCTAAAATAGGAACAAAATTAAAAACAGTTAAAAGAGAAGGTGTAGATATTGTTTTTGCATTAGATGTTTCTAAAAGTATGTTAGCTGAAGACATTGCTCCAAATAGGCTTGAGAAATCAAAACAAATTATATCTAAAATTATTGATAAGCTTGGGAGTGATCGTGTAGGAATTATTATTTATGCAGGGAATGCGTATCCTCTTTTGCCAATAACTACAGATCATGGGGCGGCAAAAATGTTTTTACAAAATGCAAATCCTGATCTAGTTTCCAGCCAAGGAACAGCAATCAAGGAGGCTTTAGATTTAGCAAAAACATATTATAATAATGACGATCAGACCAATCGATTTTTAATTATTATTTCAGATGGTGAAGATCATCAAGAAGAAACAAAACAATTAGCCCAAAACATTTCTAATGAGGGTGTAAAAGTTTACACAATAGGTGTAGGTTCAGAAAAAGGTGCCCCAATCCCTATGAAAATTAATGGATCTTTAATTGGCTATAAAAAATATAAAGGAGAAACTGTTTTAACTAAGCGTAATTCTGAACTTTTAAAAGGTGTGGCAAATGTGGCTAACGGTAATTATATTGATGGTAATTTAACAGACAAACCCGTAAAAGCTATTGAAGAAATTATTAGTAATGCCCAAAAAACAGAATTTGAAACTAAACAGTTTTCAGATTATAAAGATCAATTTCAATGGTTTTTAGCAATCGGTCTTTTATTTTTAATCCTAGATATATTTTTACTAGATAAAAAAACAAGATGGTTGAAAAAGATAGATTTATTCAATGAAAAAGACACTTAAACTTGAAAAAATGAAGAACGCAATCTCTACATGTTTTACTTTTATATTGTTTATTACCTCAACAGCATCCTATGCTCAAAAAGATTCTATTGCAATTCAAAGAGAAGCTAGAAAATTAGTGCGTGAAGGAAATGTACTGTACAATCAAAATAATTTTACAGATGCGTCTGTTGCCTACAAAAAAGCTTTAGAAAAAAATAGTAGTTACAAAAAAGCAACTTATAATTTAGGAAACTCTCTATACCAAGAAAAAAATTATAAAGAAGCAATCCCACAATATAATATTACTGTAGAAAATGCAAAAAATGCTTTTGAAAAAGCTGAAGGGTACCATAATATCGGTAATGCAATGCTGCAGGGTAAAAATTATAAAGGCGCTGTAGCTGCATTTAAAAATGCTCTTAGAAGCAATCCTAATGATGATGAAACACGTTATAATTTAGCAGTAGCACAGAAGCTTCTTGAGGATGAAGAAAACAAAGACAAGGAGAAAAACAAAGATAAGGGTAAAGACAAAAATAAAGACAAGAACAAAGACAAGGAGAAAAATAAAGATAAAAAAGAAGGAGACGATAAAGACAAAAAAGATCCGAAAAAAAATGATGATAAAGGGGACGACAAAAAGAAACAAGACCCGAAGAAAAATGAAAAAAAAGAACAAAAGCCCCAACCCGGTAAAATGTCACCTCAACAAATTAAACAGCTGCTAGAAAGTTTAAAAAATGAAGAGAAAAAAACTCAGAAAAAATTAAATGCAAAAAAAGCAAAAGGATCTAAAGTTAAACAAGAAAAAGATTGGTAAGTTTTATATTTGTGATTCGTTAGATAATAAAGATGAAGAAGAAGATTCAATACATTCTAATTTTATGTGCTCTATTGAGTTGTTCTGCTTTTGCGCAAAATCCTGAACTTATTACAACTGTTAGTAAAAATAAATTAGGGCTCAACCAAAGGTTAAAAATACAGTTTACCATTAATAAACAAGGAGCGGACAACTTCGAACCTCCTAACTTTAAAAATTTCCAAATTGTTAGTGGACCAAGCCAGTCCATTAGCCAATCGTGGATTAACGGTCAAGCAAGTTTTTCTCAATCGTATACTTACATAATTAAACCATTGAAAAAAGGTGAATTTTTAATTCCATTTGCTAGCATAAAACTTAACAATAAAGTACTTAAATCAGAACCTGTTAAAGTAATTGTTTTAGATTCGGTAGAAATTCCTAAAGACCCAAACGACCCTAACTATATTGCACAACAAAATGTTCACTTAGTTGCAGAAATTTCTAAATCTAGTCCATATGTTGGTGAAGGTATTTATGTAGAATATAGACTATATGTTAGTCAAAATATAAGTGTAAGAGATTTCTCATATACAGATTCTCCTCAGTATAACGGTTTTTGGAATCAAGATATTAAAATACGTGGATTAAATGCAAAAAACGGAACCTATAATGGAGAACAATACCGATATGTTGTTTTACAAAAAGCTCTTTTAATTCCAACAAAATCTGGAAAACTTACAATAGACCCCATAAAAATGGATATTGTAATTGGAGTTCCTACAGGAAGAGGAGATTTTTTTGGGAATCCTATTGTAAGAAACGTAACAAAAAGTTTTGCTTCAGCTAAAAAATTTATTAAATCTAAGCCACTCCCTACCGAAGGAAAGCCTGAGAGTTTTAATGGAGCTGTTGGTGATTTTAATTTTGTAGTAAGTTCAAGCAAAAATATTCTGAAGTCAAATGAATCAGCAACAGTTTCTGTGAAAGTTACTGGGAATGGAAATTTAAAGTTATTTGAATTACCAGAAATTAAAACACCTTCAGAATTAGAAGTTTTTACCCCAGAACAAAAGGAAAAAATTAATATTAATTCTAGAGGTATTAAAGGTTCGGTAACTAAAAATTATACTGTTGTTCCACAGTTTAAAGGAAAATATAAAATTCCAAGTACTGAGTTCTCTTATTTTGACCTTAAAGAGAAAAAATATGTACGTTTAACTTCAGAAGATTTATTTGTTGAGGTTTTAGAAGGAAAAGAATTAGTAACAGATTCTGATGTGGAATCAAACTCAAAAAAAGAAATTATTATTACAGGTGATAATTTTAAATACATTCAGACAAGTAGTTCATTTTATTTAGCAAAAAAAACAAATTTCTATGCTTCTAAACTTTACTATTTATTGTTATTACTTCCTTTGTTATTTATTCCTACAGGTATCGTAATTGCTAGAAAAAACAAAGTAAGAAGTAATGATGTTTTAGGGAATAAGCTAAGAAAAGCAGACCGTTTAGCTAAAAAATATCTCTCTGAAGCAAAAAAACAACTAGGAGCTAAAGAAGCTTTTTATGTGGCATTAGAAAAAGCACTTCACAATTATTTGAAGGCTAAATTAAAAATTGAAACCTCAGATATTAGTAAAGAAAAAATTACAGAATTGCTGCAAACTGTGCATGTACATGAAGATGATATTAACTCATTTATAGAAGTTTTTAATAGTTGTGATATGGCAAGATATTCTCCAGTATCTGCAGTGGAAATGAAAGATGATTATGAAAAATCTATCTCTGTAATCACACAAATTGATAAACAATTGTAAGATGAAAAAAAATCTAATTTTACTGCTATTTCTCTCATCTCAGTTGTTTTCTCAAAACTCTGAAAAATTATTTAAAGAAGGAAATGAGCACTACAAGTTGTCTAATTATTCTGAAGCAATTTCTAGCTATGAGAAAATAGAGGCACTTGGACTTATTTCCTCAGAATTATATTATAACCTAGGAAATAGTCATTACAAACTAAACCAAGTTGCCCAAGCTATTTATAATTATGAAATGGCGCTTCTTTTAAACCCTTTAAACGAGGAAGCTCAAAGTAATTTAGTGTTTGCCAAAAGACTCACAATAGATGCTATTGATGAAATTCCAAAAATAATATTTCAAAAACTAGATGACGCTATAGTGAAAAAGTTATCCTACAATGAATGGGCTATCGTTAATGTTGTGTTTTCTGTTCTTGGCACATTACTTTTTCTTCTATTCTATTTTTCATTTACCCCTTCAATAAAACGTTTGTTTTTTGTGACTAGTGTCCTTAGTTTTCTGCTTTTATTGATTACTTTATTTTTTACAATAAAGGAGTATACGTATTCAAATACAACTGTAGAGGCAATTATATTCAGTAAAGAAATTACTATTAACAATGCTCCAACAGACAATAGCGAAAAAATATTTACACTTCACGAAGGAACAAAGGTTCTTGTTCTGGATACCGTAGATAATTGGAAAAAAATTAGAATTTCAGATGGAAAAACTGGTTGGATTATTGCTGATAAGATTAAAATCCTTAGTATTTTTAAAAAAAATTAAAATAACTATACCCAACTTTGTACCTTAGCTTTTTGCAAAATTATGAGTAAAACTATTATAACTTTCTTATTTACATTGATTATCACGGCCTCAATCGTAGCGCCTACTTTTATCAATTTATCGGAAAGCACTATAGAGATTACTGAAATAGTTGACTTTGGTGAAGAAGAAGAAAATAAAGGTAAAGAATCTATCAAAGATTTGGAGGTGAAAATATATTACTCAACTGATAAGGAGGGTGTGTTTTTAAGCCTTGAGCATAAAAAAAGAATTCGCTATTGTTCAAAGAACTACACTTTTAATTTGACCAAATTAAACAGCCCGCCTCCAGAACAACTTTTCGCATAAGAAGTCTATCTTCTTAAAACCCTATTCCACGGTATATTTAGTTTTAAAAACAAATACCCGTAACATTTCTGTTATAATATTAACCATAAAACATATTAAAATGAAAGCCCATACAAAAGAAACTCAGGCAGCCATTTCACCAAATAGAGCTATTCACTTATTAAAAGAAGGAAATCAAAGATTTCAATCCAATGAAGAGGTAGACAGAAACTTATTAGCACAGGTATCAGATACAAGTACAGGTCAATACCCCTTTGCTACAATATTACATTGTGTAGACTCTAGAGTTTCTGCAGAATTAGTATTCGACCAAGGAATTGGAGACATCTTTAGCATTAGGATTGCTGGAAACTTTGTAAATGAAGATATTCTAGGAAGTATGGAATTTACTTGTAAGCTCGCTGGAACTAAAGTAATTGTTGTTTTAGGACATACAGCTTGTGGTGCCGTAAAGGGAGCTTGCGATGATGCAAAACTAGGAAATCTCACAACATTACTTAGTAAATTAAAACCCGCAGTTGAAGCAGTTGAAGAACCTGAAGATACAAGCGAAAGAAACTCTGGCAATATTGAATTCGTAAATAATGTAGCAGAGAAAAATGTCTATATGACCATTGCTAATATTAGAGCGCAAAGCCCTGTTTTAGAAGAAATGGAAAATCAAGGAGAAATTAAAATTGTTGGTGCAATGTATGATATTAAGGATGGATCTGTAACATTTTATGATTAAAAACTCCATGAAAAAACTCATTATCATCCTAGTATTCATAGCTATTCCTTTTTTAGGATTTAGTCAAGAAAATGGTCCAGGTAATTGGCTAGTTTATATCGGAAGTAAGCAGCTAAACTCTAAATGGAACCTTCATCATGAAATTCAGTATAGAAATTACAATACTATTGGAAACTTAGAACAGTTATTACTTAGAACTGGGCTCGGTTATAAAATAGGTGAAAAAAGTAATTTACTTCTTGGTTACGGCTACATAAACTCAGAAAACTATACCGGAAACGAAGATGATAAAGTTACTGTGGAAGAGCATAGAATTTTTCAGCAATTTATTTCAAAACACAATATTGGAAAACTTAGTTTACAACATCGTTATCGTTTTGAGCAGCGTTTTGTAGCAAGTGATTTTAAAACCCGTTTTCGTTATTTCTTAGGACTAAATATTCCTTTCAAAGACTCTAAATATTATCTATCTACTTACAATGAGATTTTCTTAAATGGAGCGTCTAACGTTTTTGATAGAAATAGAGTTTATGGAGGCTTAGGATATAAGGTTTCTTCAGGAATAAAAGTAGAAGTTGGGTATATGAATCAAATTTTTGAAACCTCTAGCAGAGATCAAATTAATCTTATCACATTTATAAATTTTTAATAATAAAGTATGAAAAATCTATTTTCAAATGTTCGTGGCGACCTATTTGGCGGAATTACCGCTGGTATTGTTGCACTACCATTGGCTCTTGCTTTTGGTGTTTCTTCAGGATTAGGACCTGACGCAGGTCTATATGGTGCTATTTTCATTAGTTTTTTTGCTGCACTTTTTGGTGGAACTCCAACACAAATTTCTGGTCCAACAGCGCCAATGACAGCCGTAAGTATGGTTGTTATCGCTGGAATTATAGCTTCTAATAATGGAGATGTAAGTAAAGCATTACCAATTATTTTAACTGTTTTCTTATTGGCTGGTCTTTTGCAAATTGGTTTAGGTCTGGCAGGCTTAGGTAAGTATATTCGATATATTCCGTATCCTGTGGTTTCTGGTTTTATGACTGCTATTGGAGTAATCATATTAGTTACTCAAATCTTACCCTCCATCGGATATAATGCAAAAGAAGACGCTGAGTTTGTGAAACAATTTGAATCACAGGTTGAAGAAGTTGTTTTAAGTAGATATCTAAAGGATAGTAAAAACAAAAAAACTGATAAAATCCTTACGTTGCAAGATTATAAAAATACAGTAGCGGAAGGTGAAAGCATTGTGCGTGCAGATATTATAAAAGAAAGTAAAACATTAGCCGGAAGAGAAGCTTCGGGTGTTTTAGGAACCTTAAAAGTACTGCCAAGAGCTTTAAGTCATCTAAATTGGCTAGAACTAATCCTAGCTTTAGGGACAATTATCATCATCTATGGATTTAAACGAATAACAACTGTTGTACCTAGTACCTTGGTTGCCCTAGTGGTTATGACGGGTATTTCTGTTGGATTTAGTCTTGACTATAAACCCATAGAAGAAATTCCAAGTGGGTTTCCAATTCCAAATATGGAAATTTTCACCAACTTTAGTTTAGCGAGTATCACTCCTTATATTTTTACAGCCCTAACATTAGCTTTGCTAGGCGCTATTGACTCTCTTCTAACCTCTGTTGTTGCAGATAATATGACTAAGACCAAACACAAACCAAACAAGGAACTTATAGGTCAAGGAATAGGAAATAGTATTGCTTCTATTTTTGGAGGAATTCCAGGAGCGGGTGCTACCATTAGAACAGTTGTAAATATTAATTCAGGGGGGAAAACAAAACTATCAGGAATGGTTGCTGGACTGATGTTATTAGTAATTTTATTAGGATTAGGTCCTGTTGCTTCTAAAATACCTGCAGCTGTATTAGCTGGAATCTTAGTCACTGTTGGAATTGGAGTAATGGATTATAAAGGATTAAAAGCGATTCCTTCTTTGCCTCGAGATATTAAAATAGCTGGTATTAAATTGAGTTCTGAAGTAATTATTATGATTATTGTATTGTTACTTTCTACATTCTGGAATTTAGTATATGCAGTTGGAATTGGATTGGTAATTGCTTCTTTAATGTTTATGAAGAAAATTGGAGATTTAACAGCGCAGCAATCTAACGTAACTTCTTTAAAAGAAGAATCTTGGGCTGATGAAATTGGAATCACAAAAAAATTACGTGATGAAATTTTCATTAAGCACATTAAAGGACCTTTGTTTTTTGGTTCTACAAGTGACTTTCAGCAACTTATAAAGCAAATACCAGCAACTGCATCTACCATTATTATTCGAATGGATAGAATGGAATATATAGATCAATCTGGGTTATATGCTTTAGAAGATAGTATTATAGAGCTTAAGAAAGATGGTAAAAGTGTATTGGTTGTAGATATGCAAACACAGCCTAAATATATGATGGAGCGCATTGATATTATTCCAGATTTAATTCCAGAGGAATTTATTTTTGCAGATTTTAAAACCTGTTTACAATGGGTAAAAAATCATAAAGACACCTAAGAAATTATTGAAACTATCTTCTTTAATGTATCTCAATTTAGAAGATGACTTGTAAGCGCTATAACCTATTAATTTAATATGTTGTAGCGTTTATTTTTTATAATAATAAACACCCTTATTGAAGTTCATTTTTCTTTTCCTCAATCTCTTCAATAATGTTTGGAAATAGTGTAGGAACGATTTTCTTTACAGGTGCGTACAAGACAGAGGTCTCTAATGTCTCTTTTTCCACAAAACGAATTACGTCATTTAAACGAGCAAAAAATACAAATAGTACACTTAAAATTAGTACACTTTTTAAAAGAGCAAAAACACCTCCTAGTAGTTTATTAATCATTCCTAGCGCTACAAAATTTGCCATTTTTGTAAAGATCTTTCCTAAGGATGAAACAGCAACTACAATGACTATAAACGTAACAGCAAATGCTGTTAATGCAATATAATTCTTACTCCACTCTACATACTCTTTTAAGATATCTGAGGCAAAATAAGAAAAATAAATTGCTCCATAAATACCTCCTATTAAAGCAATTAAAGAAGCTATTTCTACAAAAAAACCTTTCATAAAACCTCTTACAAAGGCAAAGATTAAAATAACTACTATTACAATATCAAAGATGTTCATAATTCTTATCCTTTTTTTCAAATATAAGTAACTCAATGATATTCTTTGGTACTTTCTTGTTTGTATCTTTACGTTTATGTATGCTTTAGTAGATTGTAATAACTTTTATGCTTCTTGCGAGCGGGTATTTAACCCCAGTTTGCAAAATAAACCTGTTGCTGTATTAAGTAATAATGACGGTTGTATAATTGCTAGAAGTGATGAAGTTAAAAAATTAAATCTTCCAATGGGTGCTCCTATTTTTAAATGGAAAGATTTCTGCAAGCATCATAAAGTTACTGTTTTGTCCTCTAACTATCCGCTATATGGTGATATGAGCGCAAGAGTTATGACAATTCTAGAGCAATTTTCACCTAATGTTGAAGTCTATAGTATTGATGAGGCTTTTATTGATCTTACGGGATTTAATCGTCATGATTTTAATACATATGGCAAGAGTATTCGAAAACGAATTTTAAAATGGACAGGCATACCAACGTGCGTAGGAATTGCTCCTACAAAAGCACTCTGCAAAGTAGCAAATAAGATTGCAAGAAAATTTCCAAAGGAAACCGGTGGTGTTTACGTAATTGATACTGACGAGAAACGATTAAAAGGACTCAAATGGACGGCCATTAAAAATGTCTGGGGAATTGGTCATCGTCTGGAAAAACGCTTGGTATTAAAAGGGTGTAAAACAGCATTTGATTTTACCCAATTATCTGATGAATGGGTGCGTCGCAATTTTTCAATTACAGAATGGAGATTAAAAAAAGACTTAGAAGGAATTCCAACAATTGAATTTGAAATAAAAGAAATAAAGCGCTCTATTTCAACAACTAGAAGTTTTGAGCAGGCCTATTCAAATATTGAAGATATTACTGAAAGAATTTCTACTTTTGCCGCATGTTGCTCAGAAAAGTTACGTGCACAAAAATCTAGTTGTCACATGGTCATCGTGATGCTAAGAAGTGATCGTCACAAAAAAAATACTGAACAATATAGTGCATCAAAAACTGTTGTGTTTTCGTATCCTACAGATTCTACCCTTAGCATTACAAAAGCTGCAGTAGAAGCTATAAAAATCATTTTTAAAAAGGGCGTTAATTATAAGAAAGCAGGAGTTATTGTTACGGGGTTGGTGCCTACAAACAATCATCAATTGAATTTATTTCTTCATGAAAACCCAAAACACAAGCCATTAATGTCTGCTATAGATCATTTAAATAAAAAGTTTAAAACAACCGCTATAAAATTAGCAAATCAAGACTTACAACGAACTTGGAAAATGAAACAAGAACATCTTTCTCCAAAATATACCACAAAAATAAACGATATCATTACCGTAAAATAAATGACAAAATCACTTCAATTCTTCACTCCAAAAACATCAAATAGTACTGGTGCAATTTTTATTGATATAGGAATTTCAGCCGGCTTCCCTTCACCTGCCGATGATTTTACAGAAACTAGAATTTCTCTAGATGAAGAATTAATTACCAACAAAGAAGCTACATTCTTTGCCAAAGTAAACGGACAGTCTATGATTGGTGCTGGTTTAGATGACAAAGATTTATTAATTATTGACAGAAGCCTTGAGCCTGAGAACAATAGAATCGCTGTTTGTTTTTTAGATGGTGAATTTACTGTAAAGCGCTTAAAAGTAAGTGATGGTGAAGTATGGCTTCAACCTGAAAACCCTGAGTATCCTAGTATAAAAATTACTGAAGAAAATGATTTTGTGATTTGGGGAATTGTAACAAGTGTTATTAAAAAGGTATAAGTTTAAACCATCAATTCAAATTACGTTTTTCAATAAAAAATCGTTTCAATAAAAGACTACACTCATGCTCTAAAACACCGCTAACAACTTTTGTCTTAGGGTGTAATGTTGTCTGTAAATTAACAAAGCCTCTTTGAGGTTCAGAGGCCCCATATACAATCTTTCCCAATTGAGTCCAATAACTTGCACCTGCACACATTTGGCAAGGTTCTAAGGTCACGTAAAGTGTACATTCTTTTAAATATTTTCCGCCTAGAAAATCTGCTGCAGCAGTAAATGCCTGCATTTCTGCATGGGCAGTTACATCGTTTAGAGTTTCTGTGAGGTTGTGTGCCCTAGCAATAATTTTGTCATTCATAACAATCACAGCCCCTACAGGAACTTCTTTTTTCATAAAAGCAAGCTCCGCTTCCTGCAGTGCTTTTTTCATAAAATAAATATCGTCAAAAGGCTGAATCATTTTAAAAAATATTTATTCAATATTACAAATATCTTTTGAGTTGTAAAATTGTATTTTTGTGATATGACCAATGCTTTACTTGATACCATAAAATTTCCATCAGATCTTAGAAAACTAACTAAAGATCAGTTGCCAAAATTGGCAGAAGAATTACGTGCGTTTATCATTGACATTGTTGCTACAAAACAGGGACATTTAGGAGCTAGTTTGGGAGTAGTAGAACTTACTATTGCTTTACATTACTTATTTGATACCCCTAAAGATCTTTTGGTCTGGGATGTAGGTCACCAAGCATACGGGCATAAAATTTTAACCGGAAGAAAAGATGTTTTTCATACCAACAGACAATTGGATGGAATTTCTGGATTTCCAAAAAGAGATGAAAGCGAATACGATACGTTTGGAGTAGGGCATTCTTCTACTTCTATTTCGGCTGCACTAGGAATGGCAATTGCTTCTTCCTTAAAAGGTGAAACTGAAAAACAACATATTGCTGTAATTGGCGATGCTTCTATTGCTAGCGGAATGGCTTTTGAAGCCTTAAACCATGCAGGAGTTAGTGATGCTAATTTATTAATTATTCTAAATGATAACGCCATTGGTATAGACCCATCTGTGGGTGCTTTGAAAGAATATTTAACCAAAGTGAAGGCAGACCGATCTTTGGCTCAGAATAACATTATTAAGGCCTTAAATTTCGATTATTCAGGTCCAATTGATGGTCATAATTTTAAAAGTTTATTACGGGAACTCAAGCGACTTAAAAACAAAAAAGGTCCTAAATTTTTGCATGTTATTACAACAAAAGGCAAAGGGTTGAGTCAGGCAGAAAAAGATCAGGTAACTTATCATTCTCCTGGTCAGTTTGATGCAAAAACTGGAGAAATCATCCCAAAAAACAACGAAGGATTACCTCCTAAATATCAAGATGTTTTTGGAGAGACTATTGTTGAGCTGGCTAGAAGGAACAAAAAAATTATTGGAATTACACCCGCAATGCTTTCTGGAAGTTCCTTAAAAATGATGCTTGAAGAATTTCCTAAAAGAACGTTTGACGTTGGTATAGCAGAACAGCATGCCGTAACCTTAGCTGCTGGTATGGCAACTCAAGGAATGATCCCTTTTTGTAATATCTATTCTACTTTTATTCAACGAGCCTATGATCAAATAATACATGATGTAGCGCTACAAAATTTACCCGTTATTTTTTGTATAGATAGAGCTGGATTAGTGGGTGAAGATGGCGCAACTCACCATGGTGTTTTTGATCTAGCTTACATGAGAGCCATTCCAAATATGATTGTTTTTGCACCAAGAAATGAAGTGGAATTACGAAATATTTTATATACATCTCAGATGGGTTTAAATCAACCCATAGCCATTCGTTATCCCAGAGGAAGAGGTGTCTTGATTGATTGGAAAAAGCCCTTTGAAATCATTGAAATTGGAACTGGAGTTTGTTTGCAGGAGGGTAAAGATATTGCTATACTCTCTATGGGAACTATAGAAAATAATATTACAAAAGCACTGGAAGAGTTTCCTAATATTGCTCATTATGATATGCGATTTTCAAAGCCTTTAGATGAAAAATTATTACATACCGTCTGTACTAAATTTAAACAAATTGTTACCCTTGAAGAGGGGGTAAAAAAAGGCGGTTTTGGCTCAGGAATTTTGGAATTTATCGGAGAACACGATTACAAAAATAAGGTTACAGTTTTAGGAATACAAGACCATTTTGTGGAGCACGGAACGATCGATGAACTTCAAAAAATGAATGGTATTGATGTAAACTCAATCAAAAAGAAGCTAAGAAGTCTAGCTTAAAAACATCTTTTTTTATTACATAATACTTCCTTGAATTTTTTTATGAATTCTAATGGCGTAACCGTCTGACATTCTTGAAACATAGGTGCAAATAGCCATAATTCTTTCATAAGTAGACGCAGAAGTAATCCTAAATTCTTTAGGAAGCAAATTAAGTAATAAACTATCGTAATTAGTTGGACTTCCTAATTGGTGATTGTTTAAGGCAGTTACAAAAATATCTAATAAATCGGCTATTATTTTATACCCTGCTACTTCTTTTTCTACCACTTCTTGACTCTTATATATTTTTGAAATACTAATTTTCAAAATATCATTAATCTGTGCCTCATAGGTACATTTATCTAATAAAGAAGTAGAGAATGTTCCTTTTAAAATGGCTGTTTCATTTGCTAAAAAAATATCAACGGCCTCATTAATTAAGGTATTAATAGCCAGTGCTCTTAGATAACTAACTCTATCTTTTTTGAATTTTAATGAACGATATTTTTTTGTATCAATCGTGTTTTTTACAAGTTTGATTAAATATTCTAGGGCAAATTCTTCCTCTATTAATCCTAAATTAATTCCATCTTCAAAATCTATAATCGTATAACAAATATCGTCTGCTGCTTCTACTAAAAAAGTTAATGGATGTCTATGGTAACTAATTGCAGCTGTCTTAGACTTATTAAGTAAGCCTAAATCTTCAACAATGTCTAAGAAAGCCTCTTTTTCTGATTGAAAACATCCATATTTTTTATCTGTTATGTGTGTTGTAGGTTTTTTTGGTAAAGACTCTTTAGGGTATTTTATAAAAGCCCCTAAAGTGGCATAGGATAAGCGTAATCCTCCATACACACCTTCTCTATTTTCAGTCAAAATTTTAAGTCCATTAGCATTTCCCTCAAAGTCTATGAGGTCTTGATATTCTTCTGCCGATAATGCTGTTTTGTACTGTAAGCCTTTGCCTGTTTTAAAATATTCTCCAATAGCTTTTTCTCCCGAATGCCCAAACGGTGGATTTCCGATATCGTGCATTACAGAGGCTGCTGCTACAATAGCTCCAAAATCATTAAAAGAATAGCCTAATTTTTTTAGGTTGGGATGTCTTTCTAGTAAAACTTTACCTACTCTTCTCCCCAGGGTTCTTCCTACTACAGATACCTCTAAACTGTGGGTAAGTCGCGTATGAACAAAATCTGTTTCAGACAGAGGAATAACTTGTGTTTTATCTTGTAAGCTTCTAAAAGCTTCTGAAAATATAATTCTATCAAAATCTACTTCGAAACCCAATCGTGTTTCATCTTGCTTTGCTCTTGGCCGCTTTTGAATATCACCAAAACGTTTTAAAGAAAGTAATTGTTCCCAGTTCATCATATTATTATGATTTTGATTTTAAATAAAAAAGAATCTCAAATATATTGAGATTCTTTTTTAAAAGTATATTAATTAACTAATTTCTAAGATCCACACATTAAGCAATCATCATCTGGACCTCCATTTTTTGAAGATTCTACCATGGCTTTGAATTCTTCAGGTGACATTGGTCCATCTTCCTCTTGAGTTGTTTTTTTCTTTTCTTTTGAAAGCGTAAACTGAATCGCATTTACAGCAGATTTGGTTCTTAGATAATACATTCCAGTTTTTAATCCAGACTTCCACCCATAAAAATGCATTGACGTTAGCTTAGCATAATCTGCATCTTGCATAAATAAGTTTAAAGATTGAGATTGATCGATAAAATATCCTCTATGACGAGCCATATCAATGATATCTTTCATACTCATTTCCCATACAGTCTTATAAAGTTCTTTTATGTCTTCTGGAATCTTGTCGATATGTTGAATAGAACCATTTGCACGCATGATCTCTTCCTTCATATTATTGTCCCAAAGCTCCATCTCTACTAAATCTTCCAATAGGTGTTTGTTTACTACAATAAATTCTCCAGACAATACACGTCTTGTATAAATGTTAGAGGTATACGGCTCAAAAGCTTCATTGTTCCCTAAAATCTGAGAAGTTGAAGCTGTTGGCATTGGAGCCACTAGCAACGAATTTCTAACACCGTGTTTGATTACGTTTTTACGCAACTTTTTCCAATCCCAATTTCCACTTAAATCTTCATCATTGATCCCCCACATATTATATTGGAATTCTCCTTCAGACATTGGTGATCCTTTAAATGTAGAATACGGTTCTTTTGCTTTCGCAATTTCCATAGAGGACTGAACTGATGCAAAATATAAGGTCTCAAAAATATCTTTATTTAGTTTTTTAGCCGTCTCAGAAGTAAATGGTAAACGCAACATAATGAAAGCATCTGCCAAACCTTGAACTCCTAATCCTACAGGTCTGTGTCTAAAGTTAGAGTTTTCAGCTTCCTGAACTGGATAATAATTTCGATCTATAACCGTGTCTAAGTTTCTAATCACTTTTTTAGTTACATCATATAACTTTTTATGATTAAAATACTTTTCTCCAGCCTCGTTCTCACTAATAAACATTGGCAATGCAATGGATGCTAAATTACATACAGCAACCTCATCGTTGGCTGTATATTCCATAATTTCTGTACACAAGTTTGAAGAACGAATAGTTCCTAAGTTTTTGTGATTTGTTTTACGGTTTACAGCGTCTTTATAGAGCATGTATGGAGTACCTGTCTCTATTTGAGATTCTAATATTTTTTCCCAAAGCTCTCTTGCCTTGATTGTTTTTCTTCCTTTTCCTACTTTTTCGTAACCTTCATATAATTTTTCAAATTCATCACCATAGGTATCAAATAAATGTGGGCATTCATTTGGACACATCAAAGTCCATTGACCATCTTCTTGCACTCTTTTCATAAATAAATCTGGCATCCACATCGCATAGAATAAATCTCGAGCTCGCATTTCTTCTTTCCCATGGTTCTTTTTTAAATCCAGAAAATCAAAAATATCTGCATGCCAAGGTTCTATATACATCGCAAAAGATCCTTTACGTTTTCCTCCTCCTTGATCTACGTAACGTGCTGTATCATTAAACACCTTTAGCATAGGCACAATTCCATTAGAAGTTCCGTTAGTTCCTCTAATATAAGATCCTGTAGCACGCACATTATGAATAGACAAACCAATACCTCCTGCTGATTGTGAAATTTTAGCAGTTTGCTTTAATGTATCGTAGATTCCATCAATACTATCGTCTTGCATTTGTAGTAAGAAACATGAAGACATTTGTGGTTTTGGAGTACCTGCATTGAACAAAGTTGGTGTCGCGTGTGTAAAAAACTTCTTGCTCATTAATTCATATGTAGCGATTGCTTCGTCAATATCATTTAAATGAATACCGATAGAAACACGCATTAACATATGCTGAGGTCTTTCTACAATGATTCCGTTTAATTTTAATAAATAAGAACGTTCTAAGGTTTTAAAACCAAAGAAATCATAATTAAAATCTCTGCTGTAGATAATGGTAGAATCTAATTTTTCTGCATTATCTGTGATAATTTTATATACTTCATCTGATAGTAAAGGTGCTTTTTTACCTGTTCTTGGATTTACATATTCATATAAATCTAACATCGTTTCTGAAAACGATTTTTTTGTATTTTTATGTAAGTTAGATACAGCAATTCTTGCAGCTAGTTTTGCGTAATCTGGGTGAGCGGTTGTCATTGTAGCTGCAATTTCTGCTGCTAAACTATCTAGTTCTGGTGTGGTAACTCCGTCATATAATCCTTCAATTACACGCATGGCTACTTTTACAGGGTCTACAATCTTGTTGAGCCCATAACACATTTTCTTTACTCTCGCCGTGATTTTGTCGAACATCACTGGCTCTTTTTTGCCGTCTCTTTTTACTACATACATGCTGCTATTGTTTTTTAATTAGTTGTCAATCGCAAAAGCGATTATAATATTTTGATTTGGTTTTGTACCAGAAAACATTTTGGTACTATTTTTTCTAAAGCAGATCTTTAGAAGTCAGCATCAAAACTGATGCTTCCTGTTCCACCAGATTTAACTCCGGCTTTTTGATATTCAGAAACTCTTTTTTCGAAGAAATTCGTTTTTCCTTCTAAAGAAATCATTTCCATAAAATCAAACGGATTAGAAGCGTTGTATTCATTTTCACAATTAAACTCTCCAAGTAATCTGTCGGTTACAAATTCTAGGTATTGTGTCATTAACTTAGCGTTCATACCAATTAAACTTACTGGTAATGACTCTGTAACAAATTCTCTTTCTATGTTTAAAGCGTCTACAATAATTTCTCTAATACGCTCTTTAGGAACTTTATTAACAATATGATTGTTGTGAAGATGCACTGCATAATCACAATGCATTCCCTCGTCTCTAGAAATTAACTCGTTAGAAAAAGTAAGCCCTGGTAACAACCCTCTTTTCTTTAACCAAAAAATTGAACAAAATGCTCCTGAGAAGAAAATTCCTTCTACAGCCGCAAAAGCAATTAATCTTTCTGCAAAAGAATCTGACTCTATCCATTTTAAAGCCCATTCAGCTTTCTTTTTTATTGCTGGAAAAGTTTCTATTGCATTAAATAATTTATCTTTCTCTTCTTCATTTTTAACGTACGTATCAATTAAAAGGGAGTATGTTTCTGAGTGTACGTTCTCCATCATAATTTGAAAGCCGTAAAAGAATTTAGCCTCTGAATATTGCACTTCATTAACAAAGTTTTCTGCTAAATTTTCATTTACAATTCCGTCAGAAGCAGCAAAGAATGCTAAAATATGTTTGATGAAATAACGCTCTTCTTCTGAAAGTTTATTTTTCCAATCTATAACGTCTTCTGATAAGTCAATTTCTTCAGCTGTCCAAATACATGCTTGTTGTTTTTTATACCAATCCCATAAATCATCATGTTCAATTGGAAAAATTACGAATCGGTTATCGTTTGGCTGTAAAATTGGTTCTTGTAAAGACATTATTTGTTAAGGTTTTCTTAATTGTTGTAAAATAGTACTCCTATCGAGGTTAACAAAGATTCAAAAAAAAGGGATGAATACAAAGCTCTACTTATTCACAAAACACGCTAAGTTTTTAACAAAACAGAAAAAACAGAAAAAAAAATGAATTCTTTATTTATTTTTAAAACACTGATAATCATTGACTTGCAACGATATTTTTTTACAAAGCCTTATTCTCATTGACATTCCTAAAATGAAAAGATTTATTTTTTTATTTATTTATTTGGAGGTATAAAATATTTTACAGAATGATTTTTAATATTAAATTTTTAATCCCATGTTAAAACTTCATTTTACAAAAAAATTTTTAAAAAAAATCATATTTTTTGACATTGTTAGCCTCTAAAATGACACTGTTTTTAAAAAAATAACATGTAAATGATTAAAAAGAAGCCGTTAATTGCATCGAGACCCCTATTTCAAAAGAAACATCACCCTCTTCGGAAATAGCCATTCCTGAAAGATTTAAAGCTACAGAACTGTTATTTAAAAACGAGGTTTCTAACTGGTCCAAGACATTTAAATCTGTGATTTGAAATACAGATTCGTTATCAATTTCTTGCGCAATATTTAGGTCTGAAACAACAGCTACCGTTATTCCATTTATTTCTATAGAGGCAGAAACTATAGAGGCGTTTTCATTGCCGATTAGATTTGAAAACGAATAAGTCAAACTATCTATGGTAATATCAGTAATGCTATTAAAATTAGAGACTACTTGATTTAAATCCCCTTCAATTACATCGTTAAAACTCACAGAAGTTCCGTTTGTTTGATTAATTGTAACTATTGTTGATTGGTTAACAACCATTGTTTCTGTAATTTCAACAGGCTCTTCACAAGATTGAACTACAAATAAGACTAGCAAAAAGGGAAATAATTTTTTCATAGATGGTATGCTTTTATAAAATTTAAATGTACTTGTTTTTTTTAATATAATTTTGAGCTACTTTTTCTAATTCTAAATACCAATTAACACCAAATTTTCTAATTAGTGCCTCTTTTACAAACTTATAAACAGGTACCTTTAACTCGCTTCCTAAAGAGCATGCATCATCACATATATCCCATTTATGATAATTTACTGCGGCAAACTCACTGTATTCTTTTACTCTAACTGGATATAAATGGCATGAGATTGGTTTTTTCCAATTTACAACCCCTTTGTTATAAGCTTCTTCAATACCACAAGATGCAATGTTATTTTCATTAAAAATAAGATACGCACATTCAGAATTGTTAACCAATGGTGTTTCTAATTCTCCTAAATTACTTTTTACAGAGGTTCCTTGTTGCTCTATAGCTTCTATCCCTTCTGATCTTAAAAAAGGTTTTAACTTTGGATATATCTGCTCTAAAACAACTACTTCATCTTTCTCTAAAGGGGCACCAGCAACACCTGAAACACAGCATTCTCCTTTACACTTAGATAAATTACACACAAAATCTTTCTCAATAAGATCTTCGGATACAATGGTTTTTCCTAATTGAAACATTTGGCAAAAATAAGATAAAATATTTTCTGTTTTTGATATTTTGATTGGGTTTGTTTTCTACTTTTGCAACTCTAAATGAACTTATTATGAATTTTAATATTAAGGAAATATTTACAGCGTTTATGGTCTTATTTGCGGTCATAGATATTGTTGGAAACATTCCAATTATCATAGATTTAAGAAAAAAAGTTGGCCATATTCAGTCCGAAAAAGCGTCATTAATTGCGGGAGTTATTATGATTGTATTTCTTTTCTTAGGACAAAGTTTACTTCAATTGATTGGAATTGATGTGTATTCATTTGCCGTAGCAGGATCTTTCATTCTTTTTTTTATTGCTTTAGAGATGATTCTAGGGATTACACTATACAAAGACGATGATGACTCGGAAAGCATAACCGCTACCGTATTTCCCCTTGCATTCCCCTTAATTGCTGGGCCCGGAAGCCTAACAACACTTCTTTCTTTACGAGCAGAATTCTTCATTGAAAATATCATCATAGCTGTTTTATGCAATGTTGTGGTGATTTATGTAGTTTTAAAAACCTCTCCAAAAATAGAACGTATTATTGGTGCTAACGGAATTAAAATTATTCGGAAAATATTTGGAGTTATTTTATTAGCCATTGCTGTAAAATTATTCACTGCTAACATTCAAGCACTATTTTAATGATTTTTGATGCTTTAATTCTTGGAGGTGGTGTTGCGGGTATGCAATGTGCTTTAGTTCTTGGATCAGGTCTTAAAAAACCCTATGCTATCAATAAACAGGTGGGAGTAATTATGCATCAAAGAAGTTCTCATCTACAGAATGCTCTTTTTAACAATGTGCTTGGCTTACCCTCTGGAACTATTGGGTCTGATGTATTAACAACAGGGAAAAAACAATTGAGTAAAAACTACCCAAATATTACTCAAATTGAGGGTGAAAAAGTAATTTCTATTGCTATTCAAGATGATTTTCACATCGTAAAAACCAATAAAAAAGAGTACAAGACTCTAGTCATAGTTTTAGCTTTAAATTATGCAAAACCATTTCTTATTAAAGGTCTAGAGGCGTATTTAGAACCTCATCAAAGAGCAAAAGTATCAAAAGATAGAATTCAGTTAAGAAATGAAAAGTATTTAGTTACTGAGGGCGTCTATGTTTGCGGAACCTTATCGGGATGCAGAAGCCAATTTGCCGTTGCAGCAGGAAGTGGCGCTAGTGTGGCCACTGATATCTTAACCCTATGGAATAACGGAGAACATAGCCAGGTTCATGATAAGGTTTAGCTGGTTTTTTGTTGCATCTTTCCTGTGAAATTTAAAATAACGAATGCCAAGCCACACAAAGACTGTATTAAAAAAACAATACGAATCTCATCTTTCTCTATACACTGTAAAATTCCACTAAGTATTAAAAAAATACCATAGATATAAAAAAATACTTTTCGAAATGATGATTTTTTGGCCTCAGAAATCTTGGTCATTTTCATAGACACAACGTGTAAGATGGCTATAACAATAAAAGTTATTAGTAAAATTAAAATGCCCTTTCCCATGGTACAAATATAGAAATTATAGCTAAAAAAGTCAAGCCATCACAAACTACTCAACGGTAACACTTTAATTTATGGAGGGTGGAGAAACAAAAAAATAAGTATCTTATAATGTAAAATATATTTGTCATTATGTAGAAAATAATTTACATTTGTAAAAAATATTTGACAAAATGAATTACTTATTTGATAACAAATACAAAAAAATCAGTGGTTTAGTTTTTTACTTAACTTCAATTATTGGTTTTTATCTCTTAATTACGGATATAATTTTTGACCTTTTTACCTTAAATGTATATTCATTGTTTTCTGAGTCATTTTCTGATTTGACTTATGGTGGTGGTTGGATAGAAAATGGTTTGGGCGATGAAATATTTACCACAATCATCATTATTTCAGGTTTAATAAACTCCTTTTGTAAAGAAAAAATTGAAGATGAGTTAATCTCTAAAATAAGATTAGAAAGTTTAACAATGTCTTTATTTATCAGTTATGGATTGGTCATAATATCAACATTTTTAATTTATAATCTTTCTTATATGTATGTTATGGTTTTTAATTTATTTATCATACTAATTCTATTTAATCTGATTTTCAGTTACAGACTCTACAAACATTACAAGTCATAATTATGAAAAATAATATTCGAATGTATAGAGGAAAATATAAAATGACACAAGAAGACCTATCAATTAAGCTGGGAGTTTCAAGACAAACCATTAACTCAATTGAAAACAATAAATACTTCCCTTCTTTAGAGTTGGGGTTGAAACTCTCAAAAATATTTGAGTGTAAAGTAGATGACTTGTTTAGTTTAGATTAACTCTATATCAAAAAAACAATGGGTTTTGAAAATACCTCTCTCACCTTCCACAAATTACTCAACAGTAACCGATTTCGCTAAATTTCTAGGTTGATCTACATTCCTATCTAACATCACTGCTATATGGTAGGATAGTAACTGGAAAGGAATCGTCGTTAATAGCGGTGAAAGGGCTTCTTCTGTTTCCGGTATTTCAATCACGTGATCTGCAATTTCTTTTACCGTAACATCTCCTTCAGTAACAATGGCAATAATTTTACCACTTCTAGATTTTATTTCTTGAATATTACTCACTACTTTTTCATAGTGTCCCTTTTTTGTAGCAATTACAAATAGAGGCATGTCTTCATCTATTAAAGCAATAGGGCCATGTTTCATTTCGGCAGCAGGATAACCCTCTGCATGAATATATGAAATCTCTTTTAATTTTAAGGCACCTTCCAAAGCTACAGGAAAGTTAAACCCTCTTCCAAGGTATAAACAGTTTTTAGCATCTTTATAAATACTAGCAATCTCTTTTACCCTATCATCTATTTCTAGTAATTTTTGAACCTTAGCAGGTATCAATTGCATTTTCTGCAAATAACTATGAAACTGAGAGTTTGACAATGTTCCTTTTTCCTTTGCAAGTTTTAAAGCAATTAAAGATAGTACTGTTATTTGTGTTGTAAATGCTTTTGTAGAAGCAACTCCAATTTCAGGACCTGCGTGAGTATAAGCTCCCGCATCCGTTTCTCTAGCAATTGATGACCCTACTACATTACAGATGCCAAAAACAAATGCACCTTTAGATTTTGCTAATTTTATAGCAGCCAAGGTATCGGCGGTTTCACCAGACTGAGATATAGCAATGACGATATCTTTAGGAGTTATAATTGGGTTTCTATATCTAAACTCAGAGGCATATTCTACCTCTACAGGTAATCTAGCTAAATCTTCAATAAGATATTCTCCCACTAGTCCTGCATGCCAAGAGGTCCCACAAGCTACAACTATTATCCGTTCAGCGTTTAAAAATCTTTCAAGGTTGTTGTCTATACCTGACATTTTTATAATGCCTTGATCTGCTAACATTCTCCCTCTGAAGGTGTCTGTAATTGCTTTGGGTTGTTCATGGATTTCCTTGATCATAAAATGATCATACCCCCCTTTTTCTATTTGATCGAGGTTTAATTTGAGTTTTTGAATGACGGCATCTACAAATGAGTCGTCTAATATTCTTCTCACTCTTATGTCTCTTCCTAACTTTATAATTGCCATTTCTTCATCCTCTAAGTACACAACATTTTTTGTGTATTCTATAAATGGTGAGGCATCTGAGGCAACAAAAAACTCTGTATTATTCTTTCCTACTCCAATAGCTATAGGGCTTCCTAATCTTGCTACAATAATTTCGTTAGGTTTTTCTTTGTCAAAAACAGCAATTGCGTAAGCCCCTGTTACTTGAGTTAAAGCTAATTGTACTGCTTTTCCAAGTTTGCAGTTTTCTTGCTTCTTTACTTCTTCAATTAAGTTTACCAGTACTTCTGTATCGGTATCACTATGAAAAGCATAGCCTCTATTTATTAATTCTTTTCTTAGGGTGTCATAATTTTCTATGATCCCATTATGAACAATTACTAGATTTCCTGATTGAGATGTATGAGGGTGAGAATTAATATCGTTAGGAACCCCGTGAGTGGCCCATCTTGTATGACCAATCCCTATGGATCCTACTTTTCTTTTTGGGTCGTTATCTGTTATTTGTTCTAAAGCAGATACCTTACCTTTAGTTTTGGAAAGGTTAATCTCTTCTCCATCATAAATCATGACACCAGCACTGTCATAACCTCTGTACTCAAGTCTTTTTAAGCCATTTATGATTATTGGATATGCATCTTTTTCGCCTATGTATCCTGTGATTCCACACATATATTTTTAATTTTGGGGGGTGATAAATTTAATTTTTTTACTCCTCTTCTGTCTTGAGTGAGTATGATATTTTTAATTTTGGTTTTCTTGATGTATTTGGTGTATTGTTGTTCAACAATGTAATTGCTTTGGGGTTCCAATTATAATTCCTAACAATGGTATCAATAGTAGATGTTGGAAGGTCGGTTGGACTTAAAACTCGAACACCAAGTGTTGGAAGGTTATCTGTATTTCCGGCTAACAGTTCTGAAATATAATCTGTAATCTTAAAGGTATAGCTATTCGGTTTATTATCGTCATTTACATTTAATGCACCTCCCACCTCATTAACACCTTCTGATATGTAATCTATTATTTGACGAGGAGTCTCTAATCCTGCGTTATTTACACCATCTTTGAATATGAATAGCTGGTAGGGTATTGCTGTTGTATCTGGCTCAATAACGTCTTGATCAACATAAATTGTGATGGTTGCATCGTTGATTAGCCAATTTTTTGTTCTCAATTCTTCTAAGTCATCAGGAATCCCATTTAAATCATTGTCATCACCTAGAATTTTTAACTGAGCCATTGATCCAGAAACACCTTGAATAGGAACACTATTAACTCCTGGTAGTTGCCCTGCTGGAGTTGTTTTATATTGATTTGTTCTTATTCCTGACAATAAGAAAGTATCTGTCTTTTTTACCGTATCGAAGACCACAGTTCCTCCATCAACTAAAACTGTATTTGTATAATAAATATCAATTAAGGGTCGGAGGTTATTGTTGTTGAAACTAAGAGATATTAAAGATCCGTTATCTCCTTCTGCTTGAATTTTTATTCCTCTGAAGTAGTCATTAAAAGCATCTTGTGATGCAAAGTTTGAGGTTTCATACTGGTCAAAAAGTAGTTCCTTAATTAAATCCTCTTTTAATGGAATGCTAATGGATGGGTTTGAGTTTGCATATGCAATAGTGTCTGTAGCGTACACGATTCCTGTACTAAGTCTTCTTTTAACAAATTGAGCAGTATCTCTCCTATTGGGTGTAAACTGGAGGTCTTCAACACTATTTAATTTTTGAGTTGAAGCCTCGTAAATTTGGTCTGAAAAATACCTATTAATTAAAGCTGGAGTTGTGGGGTTTAAACCACTTAAATACGTTTCTAGTCGGAAAACATTTAAGGTAAATGGTTGCGCTTGATCTCCAATAATTGAATCTAATATATAGTCAGAATCAAGTATTGCAGTGCTTAATAAGGAAGCGTTGTAAGGTATCCTTAACAGAACGGTATCAATGGAAGTAATTGTTATTGTGTCTGAACCATATTCTTGGTCTACTTTTGTTAAATCAAGGGGGATGCTCAATTGAGAAACAATAGAGGCTTCAATTTTTTTATAGTTGTTGTTATTGTGAACCCCTAATAAATACTGTCCCAATAGACCCCCAATGGATAATCCATCTGCTTGAACTTTTTCTATATTTTTGGCAGAAATCTCTATATCAAAAATAGTATCTTTTGTAGTAAATTCTCCATTGTTAACTATTGAAGTTCCAATATCAGTAAAGTCTTCTTCACATGAAACCACCAACCCTAAAAGAAACGCTGTAAATACAACATATACTGTTGCTTTTATATATTTTCTTAACATAACCATCTTAAGTTTACTCTTCCGAAATGAGTTCTTTATAAAAATTTAAATACGATTCAAATGAATCTTCTTCCTGATAAGTTAGTGCAGGAATGTCTGTTTTTTCAATTTCTTCTGATATTTCTTTAGGAATCTCTTGGCTACCTTGAACAATTGCATCAGAATTTGAAACAGCACATTTTATGATATTGGTATAGTTTGGTTCTTGTAAAACTTGAATTTTGTCATCTGAAATCTTATCAAATTTAATTTTTTCAGCAAGACCTTTATTCAATTCGCCTTCAAAGTCTTTATTGTATACTGAGGTTATGATTTTACTTTCTGAAAACAAAGGCTCATCACTGTAGTATTCTTTAATGTATAAAGGTAATAATGATGCCATCCATCCATGAACATGAATAATGTCTGGAGCCCAATTCAATTTTTTAACTGTTTCAACGACTCCTTTGGCAAAGAATATTGCTCTTTCATCATTGTCTGAAAAAAGCTGATCATCTTCGTCAGAAAAAATAGCTTTTCTTTTGAAGTACTCATCATTATCAATAAAGTAAACTTGCATTCTTTCCTTAGGAATTGAAGCCACTTTAATAATCAAAGGCATGTCCATATCAT
Source organism: uncultured Flavobacterium sp. (assembly GCA_913061465.1). GTDB lineage: Bacteria > Bacteroidota > Bacteroidia > Flavobacteriales > Flavobacteriaceae > Polaribacter. Next base: position 14,060 of record CAJXSU010000007.1, on the reverse strand, counting down.
TGATTATTAAATTCATCCCCGACAAACGAATTACCTCATGAAGTTGATGTCTTCTTTCATTAATTACCCCAAAACGAGGCATAAAAATCCTTGTCTGTACACCTTTTGAATGCGCTTTCTTTGCTACATTAAATGCAGTAGATGCTATCTCTGTTTCTGGCAAGTAAGGTACAACCTCAGAAGAAACATACAATATTCTCTTATCTTTCATTAAATTAAAGCCTTTATATAAGTTTGCAAAAGTACGAAATTTTATGCAAAAGTCGTGTTAAAATACTAAGTTTGCGATCTTAGACTATATTCTATTATGAAGGTTTTTAAAACTAAGAAAGAACTAAATTTATATTTTAAAGAATTTCGTTCTAAAAATACTAAAATTGGTTTTGTCCCTACAATGGGTGCACTCCATAAAGGACACCTTTCTTTATTAGAAAAATCTTCAAAAGAAAATGACATTACGGTTGCTAGTATTTTTGTAAACCCTACACAGTTTAATAAAAAAGAAGATTTGGAGAACTATCCAAGAACTCTTGAAAACGATCTAAATCTTCTAAAAAATATCGCTTGTGATGTCGTTTTTATTCCTTCTGTAGAAGAAATTTATACAACGACCATTTCCTCTGGTCAATTCGATTTTGATGGCCTTGAAAATGAAATGGAAGGAAAATACCGAAAAGGTCATTTTAACGGAGTGGGTACCGTTGTGAAAAAATTATTTGAAATTGTACTTCCAACTTATGCTTACTTTGGCGAAAAAGATTTTCAGCAACTACAAATTATACGGAAACTAGTAAAAAAAACAACCTTAGATGTAACTATTGTCTGTTGTGACACATACAGAGAAAATAATGGTTTGGCCATGAGTTCAAGAAATGCTCGCTTAACGTCACAAGAAAAGGAAGCCGCAGCAATTATCTATCAAACACTTAATGGTGTAAAAGATAAACTAGGAAAACTTCCATTAGATGCGATTCATAAATGGGCACTAGAACAATTTGAAAACCAACCCCTTTTTGAATTGGAATACTTTACCATAGCAGATGAAGAAACGTTAAAGAATGTGACTAACATCTCACCTAAAAAAACCTATCGTGCATTTATTGCTGTGTATGCAAGAGAAGTTCGATTAATTGACACCATTTCATTAAACTCTTAACTTCTTTTTAGTCTGTTTAATCTTTTCAAATTTTAAAAAAGTAGTACTTTTGCAAAATGTTAGTTCAAGTTGTTAAATCAAAAATCCATCGTGTTAAAGTAACAGGTGCCGATTTAAATTATGTGGGAAGCGTTACCATAGATGAAGACCTCATGAATGCTGCCAATATTATAGAAGGAGAGCGTATCCAAATTGTTAACAATAACAATGGAGAACGACTTGAAACCTATGTTATCCCTGGGCCAAGAAAAAGTGGTGAAATCACATTAAATGGAGCAGCAGCAAGAAGGGTAGCTGTTGGAGATGTTTTGATATTAATTACCTATGCTTTTTTAGATTTTGAAGAAGCAAAAAAATTTAAGCCAGCACTCGTTTTTCCTAATGAAAATACTAATTTACTTACCTAGTTTTGAATTTAAAAATTAAAAAAATCTTAAAAGTAATTATTCCTCTTCTCTTTGGAGGGGCCTTAGTTTGGTATTTATTTACAATTATTCCACCAGAAACTCTTTTAGAATATTTTAAAAATGCAAACTATTGGTGGATTGCTTTGGGGTTACTTTTCGGGATTTTAAGTCACTTATCTAGAGCGTATCGTTGGAAATTTATGTTAGAGCCGTTGGGCTATAAGCCTCGATTTATCAATAGTACTTTAGCGGTTTTAATTGGGTATTTTGTAAACTTAGCCATCCCCAGAGCTGGAGAGGTTTCAAGAGCAACTGTGATGACCAATTACGAAGGCATTCCATTTGAAAAAGGGTTTGGTACTATTGTAGCAGAACGCATTGCAGATTTAATTATGATGTTTTTGATTATAGGAATTACCCTCCTAATTCAATTTGATTTTATCGTTGAACTGCTCACAAAAAATGTAGATCCAATTAAAATAGGAGTTATATTCGTTTTGTGTGTAGGGTTCGGGTACTTATTCTATACCTATGTAAGAAAAGCTAAAATTGGCATAGGCTTAAAAATTAAAAACTTTGCAAAGAGTCTTATTGAAGGGGTTACCAGTATTTTTAGAATGAAAAATAAATGGGCTTTTATTTTTCATACCGTATTTATTTGGGTCATGTATATCTTAATGTTTTGGGCTACCATCCCAGCTATTAGTGGGCTAGACGTTCCGTTTGGAGGAATTTTGGTTGGATTTATTGCTGGAGGATTTAGTATTGCAGCAACCAATGGAGGAATTGGGTTGTACCCATTAGCTGTTGCTGGTGCTTTTACCTTATTTGGTGTACCCGAAGAGCCGTCTACTGCATTTGGAAGTGTTATGTGGGCCGCACAAACCGCTATGATTATTATTTTTGGTGGGCTCTCTTTTTTACTTTTACCAATCTGTAATAAAGCAAAGTAATTTTCTTTTCTTTGTGAAAACTAATATCTAATGGCGAAAGCTAAAACTACTTTTTTTTGTCAGAACTGTGGCACTCAGCATGCAAAATGGATGGGGCAATGTAATGCATGTAACGAATGGAATACTATTGTTGAAGAAGTAGTTCAAAAAGAGGTCGCTAGAGAATGGAAACAGTCTAATGCTGCAAAAACCATTTCTAAACCCTTAAAAATTGAAGATATTCAATTAAATGCAGAAGAAAGAATTCCTACAAAAAACAAGGAGCTAGACTCGGTTTTAGGTGGAGGTTTGGTTAAAGGGTCTGTGACATTGTTGGGAGGTGAGCCTGGTATTGGAAAATCTACATTAATTCTTCAAGTAGCTCTTGCAATCTCTCATAAAGTTTTATATGTTTCTGGAGAGGAAAGTCAATCTCAAATAAAAATGAGAGCAGAAAGAATTCAAAAAAATTCTTCTAACTGCCTTATTTTAACTGCAACAAACACGCAAGAAATTTTTAAAAACATTGAGAATACAGCGCCTCAAATCTTAGTTATAGACTCCATACAAACACTACACACAAATGCCATAGAAGCTTCTCCTGGTAGTATTTCTCAAATTAGAGAAACTACCGCAGAGCTTATAAAATTTGCAAAAGAAACAGGTACGCCTGTTTTATTAATTGGCCACATCAATAAAGAAGGTCAAATTGCTGGACCAAAGATTTTGGAACATATGGTAGACGTTGTTTTGCAATTTGAAGGTGACAGAAATCATACCTATAGAATATTGCGTTCTCAAAAAAATAGATTTGGTTCAACAGCAGAGTTAGGTATTTATGAAATGTTTTCAAGTGGATTGAGAGAGGTTTCAAACCCTTCCGAAATTCTTATTTCAAAAAAAGATTCCGATTTAAGCGGAACTGCTATTGCCTCAACTCTTGAAGGTGTTCGTCCTTTAATGATTGAAGTGCAAGCCTTAGTAAGTTCAGCCGTGTATGGAACACCTCAAAGAACTACTACAGGGTACAATCTCAAGCGCTTGCATATGGTTTTGGCTGTCTTAGAAAAAAGGGCTGGGTTTAAATTAGCCGCAAAAGATGTCTTTTTAAACATTACGGGGGGAATTAGCATTGATGACCCGGCTATTGACCTTGCTGTTGTTGCCTCAATTTTATCCTCCAATCAAGATATTGCTATATCTCCCAATGTTTGTTTTGCTGCAGAAATTGGATTGGCAGGAGAAATAAGACCTGTCTCTAAAATAGATCAACGTATCTCCGAAGCAAAAAAACTTGGCTATAAAACATTTGTTGCATCTAAATACAATAAAATTACAATCAAAACAGATGGAATAAAGTTAATTCTTGTTGGAAAAATTGAAGAAATATTTGCAACATTATTTGCATAAAAAAACCACGCGTTAACGTGGTTTTTATTATCTCTATCTATAAGAGTACTTATTTTTTATTTACTTCTTTGATGTATTTTTCTAAAGCCATAGTCATAGAAGGTGTTTCAGGTGACGGAGCGGTAATGTTACACTTTAACCCTGCTGCCGTAGCTGCTTTTACAGTAGAATTGCCAAACACTGCAATTCGGGTGTTATTTTGCTTAAACTCTGGAAAATTCTTGAATAACGAATCTATACCAGACGGGCTAAAAAACACTAGAATATCATAAAACACATCTTCTAAATCAGTTAAATCGCTTACTACTGTTTTATAAAATACAGCTCTTTTCCAGTTTACGCCTAAAGCGTCTAATTCGTTTGGGATTAATGGTTTTAGTTTATCTGAAGAGGGTAATAAAAACTTCTCCTCTTTGTGCTTCTTAATTAGCTTTATCAATTCAGGAAAAGTTCTTTTCCCAACATAAATTTTACGTTTTCTGTAGACTACATATTTCTGTAAATAAAAAGCTACTGCTTCAGACTGACAAAAATATTTCATAGCATCAGGCACTTTAAAGCGCATTTGCTCAGCTATTCTGAAGAAATGATCAACAGCATTTCTACTCGTAAGAACGATAGCCGTAAATTTTGATAAATCAATTTTTTGAGCTCTAACCTCTTTTGTATTAACTCCTTCGACATGGATAAAAGGCCTAAAATCAATTTTAACTTTATGTTTATCAGACAAGTCAGAATAAGGAGATGTTTCTGTTTTTGGTTCTGGTTGAGATACCAAGATTGTTTTCACTTTCATAATCTACTTCTATTTTATTTAAAATATCAATCTAAACAAAACGAATAGCGGTGCTAATTCGAAGGCGCAAAGGTACAAAATAAAATAAAATAACTCTTTAATAATCAGGTTTTTGTTATTAATTAAAATTAAACAAAATCTTAATGAAAAAAGTGCTACAAAACCAATAAATAACAAATCTTGATATTGAAAAGCATAAAAATAAAACACATTTAAAAAGAGTAAGCCTATAGAAATTGAATAAAGGTACCCTCTTTTAGAGGTCATGAAAAAAGACAACTTCGATTTAAACTGAAAGACTGAAAACAATGCAAATACAACTAGAAACCTTAAAACTACATAGCTAAACAAATAATAAGTACTCACTAGGTAGTCTTCTAATAAGAGAGCAGAGCTTTTGTTAAATTGGCTGATTAAAAAAAAGGTGGTCACAGAAAGCATTAAAAAAGTAAATAATGAAAACCCTACATGAAAAAAAGACAAGGCCCAATAATTCTCCTCGGCCTCTATTTCAACAAATCCCTTATTGAAAAGAGAGGTTACATATCCTTTTAATTTTGTTGTTGTAAAAAGTTTCAGAAAAAAAAGTAATAGTATGGAGAATACAAAAATTAATGTGATCCAATTGTTTGACAAAACACTTCTCTGAAGAGCTTCCATTCCTTCTTTTTTGTAATTAAGATAAACACAAAATTAGTCATAAAAAAATGTATATTTGTGCATATTCTCACACATTTTATGTCTGACACTCTAGTTATTATTCCAACCTATAACGAAAAAGAAAACATTCAAGCTATTATAGAAGCTGTCTTCAACCAAAAAAAGAGGTTTCATATATTGGTTGTTGATGATAACTCTCCGGACGGAACCGCTGAAATTGTAGAAAGGCTAATCACCCAATATTCTGATGCTCTTTTTATTGAAAAAAGAACGGGTAAAAACGGGCTTGGAACCGCTTATATTCATGGGTTTAAATGGGCTATCCAAAAAAAATATGACTATATCATTGAGATGGATGCAGACTTTTCTCACAACCCAAAAGATTTAGTAAGGCTTTATCATGCTTGTGAAAAAGAAGGTGCTGACGTTTCTATAGGATCTAGATATTCACAAGGTGTAAATGTTGTGAATTGGCCAATGAAAAGAGTATTGCTCTCCTATTTTGCTTCAAAATACGTTCGTTTTATTACTAGAATTCCAATTCATGATACTACTGCAGGATTTGTCTGCTACAAAAGAAGTGTGCTTGAAACTATTAAACTTAATAAAATACGCTTCATTGGCTATGCTTTTCAAATTGAGATGAAATTTAAAGCTTGGAAACATAACTTTAAAATTAAAGAAGTTTCTGTAATTTTTACGGATAGAACCGAAGGAACCTCCAAGATGAGTGACGGAATAATATATGAAGCACTTTTTGGTGTAATAAAAATGAGATTTAAAGGCTTACGATGAACGCTTACCTAATAAAAAATGCAACGATTGTAAATGAGGGGGCTTCCTTTCTTAGCGATATTCTAATAGAAAACGGAATTATAAAAAAAATAAGCGACTCCATTGCTGTAGACTCTATTCCTGTTATTGATGCTGAAGGAAAGTATCTTATTCCTGGTTTAATAGACGATCAGGTACATTTTAGAGAGCCCGGGCTAACCCATAAGGCAACTATTGGCACTGAAAGTAGGGCTGCCGTTGCTGGTGGGGTAACTACTTTTATTGAGATGCCAAATACAGTACCACAAGCAACAACCCAAAAACTATTACAAGACAAATTTGATATTGCAGAAAAAACCTCTTTTGTTAATTATTCATTTATGTTTGGTGGCACAAATGACAATTTAGAAGAATTGTTGCAAACCGACCCAAAAACTGTAGCAGGGATCAAATTATTTTTAGGTTCTTCTACCGGAAATATGTTGGTAGACAACCTTGACGTATTAGAAAAAATATTTTCTTCTACTCAACTCATTATCTCTGTTCATTGTGAAGATGAAGCTACGATCAAAAAAAATACGGCGCACTATAAAGCCTTATATGGAGAGAATATTCCAATTGAATTACACCCTGTTATCAGAAGTGAAGAAGCCTGTTATTTATCTTCATCAAAAGCTATTGCACTAGCAAAAAAGACAGGAGCTCGATTGCACGTTTTTCATTTGTCTACTGCAAAAGAAACAGCATTATTTAGAAACGACATTCCTCTAGAAGAAAAGCAAATTACTGCCGAGGTTTGTGTTCATCATTTATGGTTTTCTGATGAAGATTATAAAGAAAAAGGCACTCATATTAAATGGAATCCTGCGGTTAAAACCGCTGAAGATAGACAAGGGTTGTGGGACGCTTTGTTAGATGATAGAATAGATATTATCGCATCAGATCATGCTCCACATACTCTGGAAGAAAAATCCAATTCGTATTTAAGTGCTCCTAGCGGTGGTCCTTTAGTTCAGCACACTTTATTAGCCTTATTAGAAAAAGTTAAAGAGCAGGTTTTTAGTATTGAGAAACTTGTTGAAAAAGCTTGTCATAACCCAGCTAAAATCTTTCAAATAGAAAAAAGAGGATTTATTAGAGAAGGGTATTTTGCAGATTTAGTATTGGTAGATATGAATGCTGCTCAAACTGTGTGTAAAGAAAATATCCTTTACAAATGTGGATGGTCTCCATTTGAAGGAATTACTTTTTCATCTAGTGTTACCCACACATTTGTAAATGGTGTTTTAATATACAATCAGGGTGTTTTTAACACCTCCACAAAAGGAAAAAGAATTACTTTTAATAGAGCATGAAAAATAGCATCACTTATTTAATTTTAATCGTTCTTTTTGCCTCTTGCAGAAGTAATACAATCTATGAGGAACCCATAGATCTTATTCCAAAAGATTCTATGATGATGCTGTTAAAAGATTTGTATTTGGCTACCGCTGCAAAAAACATCAAAAACAATAGACAGCAAAAAAAAGTTTCATACATCACCCTTGTTTACAATAAATACAACATCGACTCTCTTCGTTTTAATACGAGTAATCTTTATTATACCTCTAAAATTGATATCTATGAGCCTATGTTAAATGAGATAACTGAGATGTTAAAAAAAGAACAAGAATTTTTTACTAAAGCTAAAAAAATCAAAGATTCTCTTTATACTGATTCTCTGATAAATATTTCTTTTAAAATAAAAAAAGAGCAAAAAATAAAAGAGTTGAAAAAGGTTGACATTTTAAAAAAAGTAGAGAATTTAAAGGAGTTTCAAAGGAAAAACTAAAGTAAAAAATCATTCTTTACTTGATAAATTACAGCTTCAATTTTCTCGAAAGTAACCTCTAATTGTGTTCTGCATTTTTCTGAAGTATAATACGTTTTTGTGTGTAAAGTTTTAGCGGTATACTTACTCATTCTAGTTTTTCTTACCATAATTTTTGACAGTAACCATTCCCACCTCCAGAATAAATTTGCTTGCCAAGGTTGAACACATCTCGTAGGTTTTTTCTTTCCAAAAGCCTCAGCTATATAAAATAGGACCTCTTTAAAACTTTTATTTTCAGATACTAAAATAAAACGTTCGTTTTTACAAGTGCTTTCCATTAACTGAACCATCGAACTAACAACATCTTTAACTCCAATAAAGCCTGTTACCCCTTCAGAATAAAATGAAAACCCTTTGTGAATTTGCGAGAACATTTTTCCTGAGCCTGAATCCCAAAAACCACTCCCTAAAATAACCCCCGGATTTACGATAACCACATCAACTCCTTCCTGGCTAGCTCGCCAAACTTCTGTTTCTGCACCATATTTGGTAATAGCATATCCATTATTTTTTTCATTACCGCCCCAATCATTTTCTTCATTGGCAAACTCTTTTTTTGGATCGTCTCCAATGGTGGCAATTGAACTTACAAAACACAATTTTTCTACTTTGGCGTCTATCGATAAATTGGCAATAATAGCGGTACCGTGAATATTTACCTTTCTCATGGTTCTGTAATCTGCAGGATCAAATGAAATGATAGCTGCACAATGGTATACTTTTTTTACATCCTTGAAGGCTGGTATCATCGAGGGTACATCTGTAATGTCTGCCTGAACCCATTCTATGTTGGCAAATAAGTCTTTAGCAATATTGGTGTAATATGAAAAAACTTTTTTAGTTTTTTCAATACTATCTAAGGTTCTATAAATGGCTCTTATGGGTTCATTTTCTTGTGCTAAACGAACTAATAAATGTGAACCAACCAACCCTGTGCCTCCTGTAACTAAAATCATAGCACGAATTTAGTTTATTTACCTCAGAAATGTATCTTTGCTTTTTATAAAGAAAGAAGATGACAAATTTTGTTGAAGAGTTACGATGGCGAGGATTATTGCATGATATTATGCCTGACACTGAAGCACACTTACTAGAACATGCTACGGCTGGTTATATAGGATTTGACCCTACTGCAGATTCATTGCATATTGGAAGCTTGGTTCAGATCTTAATCTTAAAGCATTTTCAAAATGCTGGACATAAACCTATTGCCTTGGTTGGAGGTGCAACCGGTATGGTAGGAGATCCATCAGGTAAATCTGCAGAAAGAAATTTGTTGGATGAAGCTAGTTTGCAAAAAAACATTGAAGGTGTTAAAGCACAATTGAGCAGGTTTTTAGATTTTAATGCTTCAGAAAACCCTGCCGAATTGGTGAACAACTTTGATTGGATGAAAGATATTTCTTTGATAGATTTTGTTAGAGATACAGGGAAGCACATCACCGTAAATTATATGATGGCGAAAGATTCTGTGAAAAAACGCTTAAGTTCTGAATCTAAAGTAGGAATGAGCTTTACGGAGTTTACCTACCAACTATTTCAAGGGTACGATTTCTATCATTTGTACAAAGAAATGGATTGTAAGTTGCAAATGGGTGGGTCTGACCAGTGGGGAAATATTACCACAGGAACAGAGTTAATTAGAAGAAAAGCCCAAGGAAAAGCCTACGCCATTACCGTGCCTTTAGTGACCAAAGCAGACGGCACAAAGTTTGGTAAAACAGAGGGTGGAAATGTGTGGTTAGACGCCAACAGAACCTCTCCTTATAAATTCTACCAATACTGGTTAAATGCTTCTGATGAAGATGCAGAAAAATATATTAAAATCTTTACTTTTTTAGATAAGGAAGCTATTGAAGCTCTTATTATAGAGCACAGAGAAACCCCTCACCTGCGCTTGTTACAAAAGAAAATAGGTGAAGAAGTTACCATAATGACCCACGGCCAAGAAGCTTTTGATAATGCGATTAAAGCCTCTCAAATTCTTTTTGGAAAGTCTACCTCTGAAGATTTAAAATCTTTAGATGAACAAACTTTTTTAGATATTTTTGAAGGTGTACCTCAGGCATCGGTTTCTAAAGAAGATATTGATAACGGATTAGACATGATTGGGGCCTTAGCTGCAAAAACAGGCTTTTTAAACTCTAATGGAGAAGCCAGAAGAGCCCTAAAAGAAAACGCAATTTCTGTAAATAAAGAAAAAGTAAAAGAAGATTTTGTGATTTCTTCTTCAGACATTATTGCCAATGCCTATGTGTTGCTTCAGCGAGGAAAAAAGAATTATTTTCTATTAAAAATAGCTTAGTTTATCTAGAAGCATTTCTACATTACCATTAAATTGCATCCTCTTATATCTGAATGGTCAAAACGGCCTAATACTTCGAAACGGCCATTTTTGTGCACTCTTCCTAAGTCTTGTGTTGCAATGAATGAGCATGAATTGTAGTTGGCCAAGTCTACTACATTTAGTCCTCCGGTTTTGTTAGCTCCAACTAAAGTAAGCGCATCTTCAGTATCTCTGGTAAGTATTTTCATCCAGGGTGGACAATCAAAAATACCGTCTCCAGAGGAATAGCCTTGGCTTAATAGCTCGGTCATTCCGTACTCTGAATGAATTTTAGATACGCCAAAACCAGCAGCTAAAATTTCATGTAATTCTTCTCTGATCATTTCTTTACGTCGTCCTTTCATACCCCCGGTTTCCATAATAACGGTATTCTTTAATGAAAAGGTTTGGCTTTCTATAAGATCTAACAATGCAAACGTAACTCCAATTAACAGTACTTTTTCTCCTTTTTGATCTAATGCTATCAATGTTTTTATTAGCTCAGATAGAGTGTCTAAATAAAAACCACTCTTAGGGTTATTAGATTTATGGATAAAGTCATTGACCATATAAATTAACGAAGAACCCTCCCGCTCCAAATAATTAGGCAAAAGCCCCAAAACCGTATAGTCTTTAACAGATCCATAAAAATGCTCAAATGCTCTGGTGTAACTTGTCTCATACCAACTTAGATCTGCCACCAAATGCTTACTTACTTGAGCCCCTGTAGTTCCCGAACTGGTAAAGGTTTCTTGAACCGATTGGTTGGTGGAAAGCACTTGATGGGTTTTAAAAAACTGAATGGGCAAAAAAGGAATTTGGTTTACTTCTTTTACATCACTTGGATGAATGTATAGCAAATCGCAAAAAGACCTGTACACCTTGTTATTTTGAAACTGGTATTTAAACACTTGCAAAGCGCAGCGCTCAAAATCAGTTTCGTTTTGTATGTTAAATATGGCTTTTTGCATATATCACAAAAATAGTAGGATTTAGTTAAAAAACTTTGATTATAATTGATAAATACAGCCTATTATTTTGCAAAACTTTATTGTATTTTTGTGGGCACAAATCAAAATAAAAAAATAATGTCAGATTTTGGAATTCAACAAGCCCTAAAAGAGTTAGGACTTAAAGATGTTAACCATGGAACTTCTACTGGTAGTCACAATTTTTCTAATGGAGAACTTATTGCCAGTTATTCTCCTGTAGACGGAAAATTAATTGGTAAGGTAAAAGCTAGCACCAAAGAAGATTACGAACAAGTAATGAGTACTGCTACTGCTGCGTTTAAGACTTTTAGAGATATGCCAGCGCCACAAAGAGGAGAAATTGTACGTCAGTTTGGTAATAAACTACGAGATTTAAAAGAGCCTCTTGGTAAGTTGGTTTCTTATGAAATGGGAAAATCTTTACAAGAAGGGTATGGAGAAGTACAAGAAATGATTGATATCTGTGATTTTGCTGTTGGATTGTCTAGACAATTAAATGGTCAAACTATACCATCGGAGCGTCCTGGGCACGTAATGAGAGAGCAATGGCACCCTATTGGTGTGGTGGGTATTATTTCTGCTTTTAACTTTCCGGTAGCGGTTTGGGCCTGGAATACGGCTTTGGCTTGGGTTTGTGGTGATGTATGTGTTTGGAAAGGTTCTGAAAAAGCGCCTTTATGTGCTGTAGCCTGCCAGAATATTATTGCAGATGTTTTAAAAGAACACAACTTGCCAGAGGGTATTTCTTCTATTATTACTGGAGATTACACGGTTGGTGAAATGATGACTACAGATACACGAATTCCTTTAGTGTCTGCTACTGGATCTACACGAATGGGAAGAATTGTTGGTGCTACTGTTGCCCAACGTTTTGGAAAATCTTTATTAGAATTGGGTGGTAACAATGCCATTATTATTACACCAACGGCAGACTTAAAAGTGGTAGTACCAGGTGCGGTATTTGGAGCTGTTGGAACCTGCGGACAACGTTGTACCTCTACACGAAGACTCATTATTCATGAATCTGTATATGATAAAGTACGTGATGCTATTGTAGGCGCTTATAAGCAATTAACTATTGGAAACCCATTAGATGAGCGCAATCATATTGGCCCATTAATTGATCATGATGCTGTGAATACGTATTTAGCTGCTATTGAAAAAGCAAAAGCTGAAGGTGGAAATGTATTGGTAGATGGTGGTGTGTTAGAAGGTGAGGGATATGAAAGTGGTTGCTATGTAAAACCTGCCATTATTGAAGCTGAAAATCATTTTGAAATTGTACAGCACGAAACCTTTGCTCCTATTTTATATTTAATGAAATATTCTGATAGTGTAGAAAATGCCATAGAAAAACAAAACGGCGTAGCGCAAGGCTTGTCTTCTGCGATTATGACGAATGAACTGAAAGAAGCTGAAAAATTCTTGTCTTATGCAGGTTCTGATTGTGGGATTGCTAATGTAAATATTGGAACTTCTGGTGCAGAAATTGGAGGTGCTTTTGGTGGAGAAAAAGAAACTGGTGGAGGACGCGAGTCTGGATCTGACGCTTGGAAAGTATATATGCGTAGACAAACAAATACGATTAATTATTCTGATGAATTGCCATTAGCACAAGGCATAAAATTTGATCTATAACTAGATCACTTTTATATCGCGTAAATCAAAAAAACCACTTAATTCAGTGGTTTTTTTGATTTTTTTTGTATTTTTCAAGGGCTATGAAATCTTTACAACACCCTACCATATTTCTTGAAGAAAAAATTCACAGAAAAAACAATCAGCTCTTAATTAAGTTTGATTATGATGAGACGTTAATTTCTCTTGTACGAACTATCAATGGGGCTTCTTGGAGTAAATCTTTGAAGGCTTGGTATCTCATAAGCAACGCAGAGAATCTTTCGATAATTTTAAAACTATTTAAGAATATTTCAAAAGTAGATGTTTCTAAAATTTCAAAAAAAACACCCTTCAAAAGAAATTTAACTGAAGAACAGAAGCAATTGTTAAATCAATTTTATTTGTTTTTAAAAGGAAAAAGATATAGCCAAAGCACGATACAAACCTATACTTTTTTTATTGCAGACTTTATAAATTTTCACACAAAAACACCCTTAGCGGAACTTACAAACAGAGCCGTAGAACTTTTTATTGAAACCGTTTTTATGGAGCGCAACTATTCTGTTAGTTCGCAAAGACAGTTTATAAGCGCCTTAAAGATTTTTACGGTGTTTTGTCCGCAAACAAAGATTCATAATTTGTCTTTAGAACGACCAAAAAAATCTAGAATACTTCCTAGTGTATTGTCTCAAGAAGAGGTGTTACGTATTATTCAATACACACAAAATATAAAACATAGGGCTATTTTAACCTTGCTATATTCTTGTGGATTACGAATAGGAGAACTGATTAGTTTAAAATTGATAGATTTTCATATAGATAGAAAGCAGCTTATTATAAAAAAAGGGAAAGGAAGAAAAGATAGGTACGTTAGTTTAGCAGATAGTTTTCTTCCACTGTTATCTAACTATTATCATTCTTATAAACCAACAATCTATTTTGTTGAAGGGCAAAATGGGGGTAAATATAGTGCTGAAAGTATTCGAAGTTTTTTAAGAAAAAGCTGTAAAAAGGCAGGTATAAGAAAGCCTGTAACTCCACATACATTAAGACATAGTTATGCAACGCATTTGTTAGAAAATGGAGTAGACTTGAGGTATATACAAACTTTATT